>JAFYLV010000192.1 GCA_017556885.1 Clostridia bacterium
GAATTGGCCATCTCAATGCGGATGCCGGGATAGGTCGCGTGAAAGCGCTCAAGATAGGGAAGAAGATACTGGCTCGTGATGGTATCGCCCGCGGCGATGATGAGTGAGCCCTCGGACAGATGGTGAAGCCTTTCCAGCAGCGTTTCTCCCTGCTCCAGGGCCGAGATGGCGGTCTCTACCTTTCGGAAGAGGAGCTCGCCTTCCCTTGTTAAAGCAATGCCTCGTCTTGAACGGATGAAAAGTCGGGTATCCAGGCTTTCTTCGAGCTGGCGGATGGACTGCGAAATGGCCGACTGGGAGATGTACAGCTCCCGCGCGGCTGTGGAGAAGGAGGCACAACGTGCGGTTTCGTAAAAGATCCGGTAGGCGTCGAGTCTGTTTTTCATATTAGTACACCTTATAACAGTAGTTAATATTATATAGTTTACTTATGCCAATAAATGTATTATAATATAACCGAAGAAAAAGTCAAGCACCGGGAGGTATTTTGATATGGAAAGAAGAACTGGTACAGTTTCCCGCGGTATCCGCTGCCCCATCATCCGTGAGGGTGACGATATTGCCGGAATCGTTGTTGACAGTGTTGTTGGCGCATCCGAGGCTGAGGGCTTCGCACTCCGCGACCGCGATGTCGTAGCCATTACCGAGTCCGTTGTTGCCCGTGCACAGGGCAATTACGCTTCTGTGGATGCCATTGCCGCAGATGTCCGCGCAAAGCTTGGCGGAGAGACAGTGGGTGTCATTTTCCCCATTCTCAGCCGTAACCGTTTTGCCATCTGCCTCCGCGGTATCGCCAAGGGTGCAAAGAAGGTCGTTCTCATGCTCGGCTACCCCAGTGATGAGGTGGGCAACGCCCTCGTATCTCTTGATCAGCTGGATGAGGCCGGCATCAATCCCTATTCTGATGTTCTGACCGAGGCGAAATACCGTGAGCTCTTCGGCGAGAATCCCCACCCCTTTACCGGCGTGGATTACGTCCGTTACTACGGTGACCTGATCCGCGAGTGCGGTGCCGAGGCGGAGATCATTCTTGCCAACAATCCCCGTGAGATCCTGAAGTACACGGACTGTGTGCTCAACTGCGATATCCACACCCGTGCCCGTACCAAGCGCATCCTGAAGGCCGCCGGTGCCAAGTGCGTCGTCGGTATGGATGAGATCCTCACGGCTTCTGTGGACGGCAGCGGCTACAACTCCAAGTACGGTCTGCTCGGCTCCAATAAGTCCACTGAGGATATGATCAAGCTTTTCCCCAACGAGTGCTTTGACCTCGTGGAGGATATCCAGAACCGCCTGCTTGATCGTACCGGCAAGCACATGGAGGTCATGGTCTACGGCGACGGCGCCTTCCGTGATCCCGTTGGCAAGATCTGGGAGCTTGCTGACCCCGTGGTTTCTCCGGCCTATACCAAGGGTCTTGAGGGCACCCCCAACGAGCTGAAGCTGAAGTACCTTGCGGATAATGATTATGCAGATCTGAAGGGTGAGGAGCTCCGCGCCGCTATCGAGTCTGCCATCCGTAAGAAGGATGACGATCTGGTGGGCTCCATGGCATCTCAGGGAACAACGCCCCGCCGCCTGACCGATCTGATCGGTTCTCTCTGCGACCTGACCAGCGGTTCCGGTGACAAGGGAACTCCCGTGGTCCTCGTGCAGGGCTATTTTGACAACCTGGCTGACTAAAGCTCTAGATTGAAAAACAACTCCGGTTTTGGTATACTTAAAGGCATACCGAAACCGGAGTTTTATTGTTATGAATGTTTCTGTCAACTGTCAGCATTTTATGAAAGCGGCGCCGGGGGAGACGGAGAGGTCTCTCAACGAAGCGCTTCTGCTTTGTGCGGAAGCGGGATTTCGCTTCTTTGATATGGCAACCGAGGATATTGCGCAGGCGGAATTGGCCGCGGCGTTTATGGCTGAAAACGGGCTATCTGTAGGTCAAAGCCATATGCCCTATAACCGCTACCGGCGTGAGGACTATACTGATTTTGCCGCCCGTGTGTTGCGGTGCGCGGAATGTGCGCGCCGCATGGGCAGCCCGATACTTGTGGTGCATGGGGACGAATTCGACTTTTCGACGGATACATTCAGCCTTGACCGTGCCCGGGAATTCAATATCCGGCTTTTCACGCCCCTTGCGGATTTTGCGGCAAAATACGGCATGCGCATCGCCTTTGAAAATGTCTTTGTTGAGCATAACCGGCAGGATACCTACCGTTACGGCTCTAAAACGGAGGAGATATGTTCGCTTCTGGAGGCCTTTCCGCGACAGCTTGCGGGAATCTGCTGGGACTCCGGCCATGCCAAGATGAGCTATGGCAAGGAACATATTGACGCTTTGACGGGTGTCGCGGATCGGGTGATCGCAACACATATCCATGATAATTATTATGAGCGTGATCTCCATCTGCCGCCCTTCATGGGAAACTGCGATTGGCCGGCATTTATGCAGGCCCTGCGCAGCGGCGGCTTTGACGGAAATCTGAGCCTTGAGCTGCATTACGACCGCGTGCCGGAGCAAATCGCGCCGGAATGGGTGAGCTGGCTGTACCGATCGGCATGCCGGCTTTCGAAAATGTAAAAATGAAAAAGTAAAGAGCGCATACGAAAATCGTATGCGCTCTTTTAAACTTTTTCAGGCCTTAGCGATACTTCTTCTTGCGAGCCGCCTCGGACTTCTTGCGACGCTTGACGCTGGGGCTTTCATAATGCTCTCTCTTACGGAGTTCGGAAAGCACGCCGGACTTCGCACAAGTTCTCTTGAATCTGCGAAGCGCGCTGTCTAAGGTCTCATTTTCTCTCAGATGAACTTCTGACACTGTTTTCACTCCCCCCGGGTTAGGCATGCCGTCCAATCGGACGATAAGAATATTATATCTCTTTTCGATGCGTTTGTCAATAAAGAATTTGCATATTTTGTGTGAAATTCTTCTGCCAACCACTATTTGAGGACTTTGGCGTAGTAATCGTTATCCAGGATAAGGGGAGAATACTTAAACTTGTTGGCAACGATCTTCTTGATGCGAGAAAGATACTCCTGGGAGATCTCCTCTCCGGTGAAACTCTTGACCTCTCCGGTCTTTGCATTATAGGAGCATTTGTCGGTGATCCAGCTGCGGGTCTGGAAGATAGCAAGAGGTTCGGAATCGGAGAAGACGTCGCGGCCCATCAGCAGGCGGGAATCGTATTCCAAACCGAAGAGGTTGGAAATGGTGGGGATGATGTCGAGGCTGGAGATGGGATCGTCAATGACCTCGTGCTCCATACCGGGCTTCCAGATGATGAGGGAGGACTTGAAGAGCTCGAAGGTCTGATCGATCTCGTGACCGACGAATGCGCTGTGATCCTCGATGGAGAGACCGTAGGGATAGTGGTCGGCGCTGATGACAAAGACGGTATTTTCGAGCTTTCCTGCCTTCTCCAGTTCGTCGATCAGATATTTCATGGAGTTTTCAAGCTCGAGATTGCAGGCAAGGTAAGCACGGCAGCCGTCGGAAAGATTTAGATGCGCGACCTCATCCTTGTGAACCTTGGACTGGTAGTTGCCGGTAAAGGTGTAGAGCTGATGGCCGGAAACGGTCATATAGTAGGTGTGGAATTTTTCTTTGTTGATGTATTCCGGCAGGGTCAGCTGCATCATCTCCAGGTCGGATTCCGGCCAGGTCTTGCGAACGTCAAGGCCGTTGCCGTAGCCCTTGTAGATGTAGCCGATGTTGGGATGGGACTGATCACGCTGATAATAGGTATAGGTATGGTTGTGGTAGGCGAGCGGATCGGGATAACCAAGCTTCTTGAACTGATTTCCCATGCAGAAGGGCATATAGTTGTTTGCGGAGAGTTTAAAGGAACGCACGCCGGATTTGGGGATCAGACCGGTGCAGGCAACGTACTCACCGTCGGTGGTGGAGACGGGCCAGGAGGAGTTATAGAAGTTTGTAAACTCAAAACCCTCGGTAGCCATTTTAGACAGAGTGGGGAAGAGCTCGGGGAACATCTGCGGATAACGGGAGAAGGACTCGGCGGTGATAAAGATGAGATTACAGTCCTTAAAAATGCCGGTCTTCTCGTTTTTCTTTGTAGGTGTCAGGGAACCGAAGTACTCGTGCATTCCCTTAAGGGTGGAATTGGTCGTGGAAGCGGCAAGTGCGGCAAAGTCGATATCCATCACGTTGTCACCGTAAACGATCTCGGAGGGTTCGGGACTGGGTTCCGGGGTGGGGAGGGGATCATCGGAGCCGGGCTCATCGGAGAGATCGGGATCGGTGGTGCGTTCCTCAAAGCCAAAGATCAGGCGCTGGAAGTCAAGCCGCATGTTGGTAACCACACCGAGCTTTTCCTGCGCTACGGAGGGGACGTTTGCATTGAAGTACACCGTCTTGGAAGATGCGGGGCCGTTGCCGGAGAGAAGCAGGCAAAGCAGCGTGAACAGATAAGCTGCGAGGGCTGCTGCGCCGAGCAGTGCCTTTGCGGGCAGGGGTGTACGCTTCAGGTTGATGCGGCGCCGGCCGAAAAGGATGAAAAGCACCAGGGGAATGACCATCAGGATCAGCACAAAGAGCCGCTGCCAGATGGTCAGCAGGATGATGTTCATAAATTCAACCACCTGTCCAGGTGTGGTGAAGGAGAAGGCGGACATGGGCACCTGGAAGACGGTAAAGTAGACCATCTGTATGCCAAATAAAAGATAAATCGCGGCGGTCAGACCCGTTGCAACGCCAAAATTCACCTTTCTGTTTTTGGAAAGGGTGGAAAAGAGGGCGAAAATAAGGGCGGTCACCACAGAAAAGAGGGTGGAATAAATGAGCCCCGCGCCGAAGAAGGATTTATAGATGGTAACGCGGAAGACCGTCTCCATCCAGATAAAGGCGATGGCGAAGAAAATGGGAAGATGCCAGAGGGAAGAAATGCGGCGCCTGCGCGTTGTCTTTGCGGGCTTCAATTTGATATCAATGTTTTCCATGCTTTGATTTTTCCTTCTTTCGGTGAGTTTTATGCCAGCGGACGGAAATAGAGGCCGCGGGTAAAGTTTTTTGGTGCTTCGCCGGGATTTTGTCGGTAGGCGCTGACCGTTCGGTCAACTTCCGCCGGAGTTTCTGTTGTAAACTGCAGTCGCAGACGGGAGATGCCTGCGCGATATAGCTCCTCCTGCCGGTCGGGCAGCCACAAAACGTGGGCGTTGAGAATACGGCTGCGGCAACCGTAGCCTTTCAAAACGGGGAATTCCGCGCCGGTGCGGTCGGAGAGCTTTGTCTCACCGCAGGTGCCGCAGATACCGCCGTTTTTGAGAATGCAGTTCTCGCAGATCATTCCCGGCAGATGGCCGTAGGCAACGGCTTCCAGCGGGAGGGGAGACCGCAGTCCCCGTATAGAGGCGAGCGGAAGCTCAAAGGATGCGGTGAGGGCAGAGAATCCGAGTTCGGCAAAGGTATCGGCCGCAGAGGAATTGAAAAGATTGAGACCGGTATCTCCGTAAAGAATGAGCCCGGCGGCCCGTGCCGGCTCGATCATGCCGAGGTTGGAGACGTAGGCATATTTCGCACCCTTCTCCTTTGCTGCGTGGGCAAGGCGGCGGACATCCTCCATTTCTCCCGGACGGGCGACGGTGGGCATGACCGCGGCAAGGGTAACGTTTTGCGGAAGGGCAATATCTTCGCCAAAAGCTTCAAGGGGGAGGGCAATGCAGTGTGGAGCGAGAGAAAGGACAGATTCGGTGATCTGCTCTGTTTTTTCGACAAATACGGTATAGCCGTGCGCCTGTGGTGCGGCGGCGGGAAGCGGTTCCGGAAGCGTACCGAGCTTGGGGGCAGGAACCTCGCGGCGAGCGGCGGAAAGCTTTGCCAGCACATCCCGGCGCAGGGCTTTTACCGCCGAAAGCGGCACGTGGGCGGACGGATCAACCGTCAGCTCTGCCTTGGCCCGATAGGGCGTCCCGCCGGTGGAGCAAAGGGCATCCAGGATCCGATCCGGGGAAAGCGCCGTGCGCGCAGGTGCGAGAATATCACCGGAGAGCGCGACGGTGTGGATCCCGTCGGTTGCCGCTAACTGCAGGGGATCGCCGACATGTCCGGATAAGGTAAGGGTCACATTGACCCGCGGCGGCTCGTGTCCTTCGCGGTAAACATAGTCCGGCAGTCGCACGGCATCATCCTTGCGGGTGCCGAACATGTGCGGTCCGCGGCGGCCTTTGAAGTATCCGTCGGTAAATCCGTCGCGGGAGAAGGCATCCGCCAGGAGCTGCTGCTCCTCCGGCGTTACCGCGCGCATGTCCTCCAGACAGGCGGCATAAACACCGGTGACCGCGGAGACATAGGCGGGGCTCTTCATCCGGCCTTCGATCTTTAATGAGGATACGCCGGCCTCGGAAAGCGCCGCAAGATGTCGGGAAAGGTTGAGGTCTTTCAAACTCAACGGATATTCATTCGTATCACCGCCGGGCAAGCGGTAGGGAAGGCGGCACGGCTGGGCGCACAGACCGCGGTTGCCGCTGCGGCGGCCGATGAGCGCGGACATGTAGCACTGTCCGGAATAGCACATGCACAGAGCGCCGTGGGCAAAGACCTCCGTTTCTAGCCCGCCGTTCCGGGTGATCTCGCGGATGTCTTCAAGACTCAGCTCCCGAGAAAGCACGGCGCGCCGAAAACCGAGGTCGGCGGCGGCGCGGACACCTTCGGTATTGCAAAGGGTCATCTGGGTGCTGGCATGCAGCTCCATATCGGGAAGACGGGCGGAAAGCAGCCGCGCCACACCGACATCGGCAACAATGAGCGCATCGGCACCGAAAGCGGCGAGCTTTTCTGCATAGGCAAGGGCTGCGGGTAGTTCTGCATCCGTTAAGAGGATATTCAGGGTGATATGTGTACGAACACCGCGCTCACGGCAATAGAGCAAGGCCTCGCGCAGTTCATCTTCGGTGAAATTTTTGGCGTTGCGGCGGGCGTTGAATTCCGGTCCGGCCATGTACACCGCATCCGCGCCCGCCTCCACGGCGGCACGCAGGGCATCAAAGCTCCCGGCGGGAGCAAGCAGCTCCGGTCGCATCACAAAAGCTCCATCATGCACACGGCATGAGCGGCAATGCCTGTCCCTTCGCCGGTGAAGCCGAGGCCCTCTTCGGTTGTGGCCTTTACGGAAACGAGATCGGCAGAAATGCCGATGGCGGCGGCAATATTTTCCCGCATTGTGGCAATATGCGGTGCAAGCTTCGGCCGCTGGCAGAGCACCGTCGCATCCACGGAGGAAGCGCGGTAGCCATGCTCGCGGCAAAGGGCGGCAACGTGGGACAAAAGTTTCAGGCTGTCCGCGCCGGCATAGGCGGGATCGTTGTCGGGAAAATGCTTTCCGATATCGCCAAGGGCAAGGGCACCGAGCAGGGCGTCTGCCACTGCATGGGTCAGCACGTCGGCGTCGCTATGGCCGAGAAGGCCTTTTTCATAAGGAATATCCACACCGCCCAGAACGAGTTTGCGTCCTTCCACCAGGCGGTGAACGTCATATCCGTGGCCGATCCGAAGGGTCGGCATATCTAAAAATGCACGTGCGATGATAAAATCCTCCGGTGTTGTGATCTTTATGTTGCGGGGACTGCCCTCCACGATGTGGACCTCGGCCCCCGCAGCCTCAGCAGCGGAGCAGTCGTCCGTGGGAAGATTTCCCCGTGAAAGAAGCGCGTCATAGCCCCGGGTAAGAAGATCACGGTCGAAAACCTGTGGGGTCTGTGCATTCCAAAGCAAACTGCGGTCGGGGGTTTCAAGGATGATGCCCTCCGTCACGGATTTGACGGTATCCCGCGCGGGGACGGCAAGGGTCGCGGCACCGCAGGCCGCCGCTTCTGCGATAACTGTTTCAATATCATGAACAGCGACGAGGGGGCGGGCACCGTCATGGATCGCAACAAGGGATTCTGTTGCGGCGGAAAGACCGAGGCGGACACTTTCTGCCCGCGTGCTTCCGCCAAGAATGACGGTGTAGGGCTTTGTCAGTACCTCTGCACACAGCGCATCGACCCGGTCGCGGGAGCATTCCCGTGTGACCACCACAAGATCCCGCACGGAGGGGGTGGAATTGAGTGCGGAGAGAGTTCGCCACAGGACGGAATGTCCGCAGAGCGGAGCAAAAAGCTTGTCCTCGCCGCCGTTTCTGCGGGATGAGCCTGCCGCGGCAACAATGCATGTACAGGCGTGTGTATCAAGCGGCAACATGTAAAAATCCCCTCCTTGTCTGTGGTGCGTATGTGTTTTTTCTTTACCCTATATTATAGCACAGCCCTTTGCAAAAATCGACAATCTCAAAGAAATATTCATAAATCATATACAACAATGCGGCAGACAGATCCGGTGTTCTGTCTGCCGCTGCAACTTCCCTTATGCCTGCCGTCCAAGATACTTTTCCCGTGTGGCGGCACCACCTCGAATGTGGCGCTCATCCCGGTTTGTATTCAGTACCCGCCGAACTTCTCCGAAAAGCGCCGGATCCAGCCTTTCCAGGCGCGCGGTAACATCTTTGTGTACCGTGCTTTTGGATATGCCGAATTTTTTTGCGGCGGCGCGCACGGTGGCTCCCTTTTCAACTATGTAATGGGCGAGTGTGATCGCCCGATCCTCCGGCTGTCCTTTCACTGCAATCCTCCTGCATACAGATGATGTTACATTGTATGCAGAATATCGGGAAAATAATAACAAAATCCTACTATGAAAGAGGCTGGATTTATGATAAGATATAAACAGAAAAAAGGAGGTATCGCACGATGAATCTGAAAGGGATCTTTACGGCGCTGCTCACGCCCTTTGATGCGGAAAACCGCGTTAACGAAAAGGCGTTGGAGCGCCTTGTAAAGCATAACGTCAAACTCGGTGCGGAGGGCTTCTACGTCGGCGGAAGCACGGCAGAGGCCTTTTTGCTGACCTGTGACGAGCGCAAGCTCATTATGGATATCGTTAAGGATACAGCGCCGGACAAGACTTTGATTGCCCATATCGGCTCCGTACATGAGGATGAGGCCGCGGAACTTGCCCGCCATGCGGAGAAGGCCGGATACGACCTCATTTCCTCCGTGGCTCCATACTATTACAAGTTCTCCTTCCGCGAGATCCGCGATTACTATTATCGCCTGGCTTACGAAACATCTCTTCCCATGCTGGTCTATCATTTTCCCGCATTCTCCGGTGTGAACATGGGTGTTTCCGAAATGCGCGAATTCCTGCAGGACGAGCGTTTTGTGGGCATCAAGTTCACGTCAAATGATTTCTTCATGCTGGAGCAGTGCAAGGCGGCTTTCCCGGATAAGGTGGTCTACAACGGATTTGATGAGATGTTCCTTGCCGGCCTGTCCATGGGTGCGGACGGCGGTATCGGCAGCACCTATAACCTCATGGCGGACAAATTTGTGGCCATCCGGGAACTCTTTGAAAAAGGGGATATTTCCGGTGCGCAGGCGGTGCAGAAGGAGGCAAACCGTATCATTGCCCTGCTTTGCAAGATCGGTGTCATGCAGTCGGAAAAAGAGGTCATGAATCAGCTGGGGTTGGATATCGGCATCTGCCGCAAGCCCTTCGGTGTTCCCTCCGAGGAGGAGAAGGCGATCATCGCGCGGGAGATCATCCCCTATATTCAAAAAGCGGAATAAGATAAAATTCGGGCACGGATAAATTTCCGTGCCCGAACTTTATGCTTGTTATTTCTCCGGCAGAAGCCGTGCGTAATGCACCTGCCTGTGGCAGCCGAGCTTGGGAATAAACTCCAGCCGGTTTGTGTGATAATAGCGGAAGCCGCATTTCTCGCTGACCCGGCGGGATTGCTCGTTGCCGTCGTGAAAGCCGCACCAGAGCGCGGTACAGCCCTGCTCATCAAAGGCATACCGGATGATCTCCCGGGCGGCCTCGCAGGCATAGCCCTGTCCCCAGTAGGGACGGGCGATCCAGTAGCCGATCTCCGCCTCCGTTTCCGTAAGGGGCGCGTGGGCATCCTCCCCCCGCATAAGACTGACCGAGCCGATGACCGCATCCGTCTGTCGGAGAACGATGGCCCAGCAGCCCGGCCGGGCGAGCACCGTGCGGATGACCTCAAGACTGTTTTCGCGGGAGGTGTGGGGCATCCAGCCGCAGCGGGGCCCGATCTCCGGATCGCGGGCATGGGTATAGAGCATTTCGGCATCGCTTTCCCGCCATGGGCGCAGAAGCAGCCTTTCGGTGTATAAGTTCATGTTTCGATCTCCTTTGTCCGACAGGGGTAACATAACACGGATAACGCGACTTGTCAAGATTTCTGTTGCATTTTTCTGCAGTGTATGCTATACTGTACTTGTGATCGGGGAAGGCACCCATAGCAAAAAACGGCATCACGCATTTACAATAAGGGGATGATACCCATCGAAAAAAACATTTTTGTTGTAGATGAACAAGGAAATACATATGAGGCGACCTACCCCAAAAGGGCAAAAGGTCTTGTAAAAAGTGGCCGGGCACGCTTCATAGACGAAAACACCATATGCCTTGCGTGTCCGCCAAAAATGAAATTGGAGGACAAAACAATGTCAGAAAATATTGTCAATTCGGAAAACATTGTCAATGAGGCTGCGGAGCAGGAGACCTGCAGGGAGACGCGTTCCAGACTCAACGTAGAATATGCGCTGGAAAGACTGGAGGAGGTTTCCCGCGATCAGGCCTACCTGATGGCGGCGCTGGAAAAGCTTTCTAGCCTGGAGTCCAAAGGCCCGGGAGATGTTGGTACCGGTGAGCAGGCACGCGCCATTGCCGAAGTGGTCAAGATGCGCGAGAAGACCAACCAGATGCTCATCGAAATGTATCGACAGATGTATAAATATCTGCGCCCGGAGAAGGCGAATAGCGATTTGAAAATGGGTCTTTATCGCAGATTGATTGACACTTTTGGTGATGAATCTACAAATGAGGCGGCAATAGATCCGCTGAAAGAAATCCTGAAGGTTATTTCCTCGACTCCCAGCATAGACTGACAGAAAACATTTAAACTAAAAACTGCCGCAGAGTTTTCTCTGCGGCAGTTTTTCTGTTTTTTCAAAAATGGTACTTGCGTGGCAGGGAGATTTATGTATAATTATATGTAGAAAACACCTTGCAAGGAGATATGCCCATGAAGAGAAGCGAGATCAACCGCGCGCTGCGCGAGCTGGAGGCCATGTGCGAAAAGCATTGCTGTTATCTGCCCCCCTTCTGCCATTTTACCCCCGAGGAATGGCAGACCAAAGGTCACGAATATGACGAGGTGCGCGACTGCATGCTCGGCTGGGACATCACCGATTACGGCTCCGGCGATTTTGATAAGATCGGTTTTTCCCTCATTACCATCCGCAACGGCAACATGGCCATGAAGGATAAATATCCAAAGGTCTATGCCGAAAAGCTTTTGTATCTCAAGGAAGACCAGTATGCCCTGAACCACTTCCATTGGTTCAAAACGGAGGATATCATCAACCGCGGCGGCGGAAACTGCCTCATCCGCGTTTACAATTCCCTTCCCAATGAAGAGATCGACTATGAATCCGACGTGACCGTTTATACCGCCGGCCGCAAGTATACCGTGCCGGCCGGCACGCAGATCCGTCTGTGCCCCGGCGAGAGCATTTACATTCCCCAGTATCTTTACCACGATTTTGCCGTAGAGGAGGGCACCGGTCCTGTGCTTCTCGGCGAGGTCAGCCAGTGCAACGACGATAACAACGACAACCGTTTCAATCCTCCCGCCGGCCGCTTCCCCGCCATTGAAGAGGACGAGGCCCCCTACCGCCTGCTCTGTAACGAATATCCGTCCGCAAAGTAACTTTCCTCCTGGAATGCGTGGATTTATTCCATGCATCCGGGCGGGCACTGTGATAGAATAAAGATATCATCCTTCGGAGGTAGATAACTTATGAATAAAGTTAAGATTGGCGTTGTCGGTGCTTTCCGCGGAAACAGCATGATTAAGTATTGTGCCCAGGCAAACAATGCGGAGGTCGTGGCCATCTGCGATATCCGCGAGGATCTGCTGGAAAAGCAGCGCGAGAAGTATCCTGATCTTCCCATCGCCTATTATACGGATTTTGAGACCTTCCTTTCTCACGATATGGACGCCGTCGTTCTTGCAAACTATGCAAACGAGCATGCGCCCTTTGCCATCCGCTGCATGAAGGCGGGTAAGCACGTCTTCAGCGAGGTGCTCCCCGTGCAGACCATGAAGGAGGCGGTAGAGCTCATCGAGTGTGTGGAGGAAACCGGCAAGATCTATGCCTACGGCGAGAACTATTGCTACATGCCCGCTCCCTATGAGATGCGCCGCCTGTACCGCGAGGGCGTTCTCGGCGAGTTTGAGTACGGCGAAGGCGAATATATCCACAACTGCGAGCCCATCTGGCCGGGCATTACCTACGGAGACCCCGACCACTGGCGCAACAATATGTATGCAAACTTCTACTGCACCCACTCCATCGGTCCCCTTATCCATATCACCGGGCTTCGTCCCGTTTCCGTGGTGGGCTTTGAGGGTATCCGCACCGAGCGAGATATGCGCTGTGGCGCAAAGAAGGCCAGCCTCGGTATGGAAGTGATCACCCTGGAAAACGGCGGTATCGTCAAGTCCATCCACGGCGATCTCTACAAGGGCTCCATCTGGTATTCCGTCTACGGCGGCAAGGGCAGAGCTGAGTCCGCCCGCGAGGACGTGGAGTGCGGCGACGTGCAGACCATCTACGTCAACGTCGATGAGTTCTCCGGCCAGTACAACGGTAAGCATCTTTCGACCTATAAGCCCAAGATGTCCTGCGACGGCGAGGAGAAGGGCTTTGGCCACGGCGGAAGTGACTTCTACACCATGTACAACTTTGCCGAGAAGATCCTTGGGAATCCCGAGGCGGACACCATCGATGTCTACGAGGCGATGGACATGTTCCTGCCTGGTATGTTTGCCTACCGTTCCGTCCTGCAGGGCAATATGCCCATGGAGATCCCCAATCTGCGGGATCCCGCGGAGCGGGAGAAGTGGCGCAACGATACCGCCTGTACCGATCCGAAGGTGGCGGGCGACCAGCTGCTGCCCGTGTGGTCCAAGGGAACTCCCGATGTGCCCGCCGCCGTTTATGAGCGTATCCGTGGTATCTGGGAAGAGGAGAAGAACAAGAAATGAGCGAATATATGTTTACGGAAGCCTTTGAAGGCATGGACAAGGACGCGCGGGAAAGCTTTTACCGCACGGTGTTTATGAACGATCCCTCTCCGTATGCGGCCGAATTGCGGAAACAGTATTATAAGTCTGTGCTTAAGCATATGGGCGAGAACGTATCCTTTGGCCGCAATGTCAAGATCATAAATCCCCAGTGGGTTTCCATCGGTGACGGTGTGTACATTGCAGACGATGTTACGATCGTTGCAAGAGGCGAAGGCGGAGTTACCATCGGCGAGAAAACGAGCCTGCAGCACCGGGTTTATCTGGATACGGAAAGAGCGGA
>JAFYLV010000193.1 GCA_017556885.1 Clostridia bacterium
CACGCGGCAGGATTTTTTGGTGGAGACTGCTGGACTCGAACCAGTGACCCCCTGCGTGTGAAGCAGATGCTCTAACCAGCTGAGCTAAGCCTCCACAAGTGGTGACCCGTAGGAGAGTCGGACTCCTGTTACCGCCGTGAAAGGGCGGTGTCTTAACCACTTGACCAACGGGCCGTATTGGTAGCGGCAGTCGGATTTGAACCAACGACACTTCGGGTATGAACCGAATGCTCTAGCCAACTGAGCTATACCGCCATATGGGAACGGCCTGTGCTTTTCGGAAGCCTTGATATTATACTAAACCTTTTTCTCTTTGTCAAGCATATTTTTTCGAATCTCAAAAAATTTTCGATCTTACAAAGTAACAAGCGGGATTTCAGCATTTTTCCAGTTTTAAATTGAATTCCAGCGGGTCATATGCTATGATATATGTAGAAATTCATGCGCACCGCGCCGCAAGGAGGCTCCTATGTCTGCCACCTACGTACTTGGAGACAATCTTTATATCAATTTGACCAACAAATGCACCTGCAACTGCGACTTTTGCATCCGCCATACTACGGATCACGTTGCCGAGTCCGATTCCCTATGGTATAAAGGCGACGAACCGGCAAAGGAAGATGTTCTCACAGAGATCCTCGCCCGCGACCTCGCGATCTATGACGAGATCGTGTTCTGCGGATTCGGTGAGCCTACCTGCCGTCTGGATGACCTCATCTGGATTTCAAAGCAGCTCAAGAAAAAGAAGGTCAAAAACCGTATCCGTGTCAACACAAACGGACATGCCAGCCTCTATGCCGGCAAGGATGTGTCAAAATTGTTTAAAAAATGCGTTGACATCGTTTCCGTCTCATTGAATGCACCCGATCCCGTAAAATACGACAACATCTGTCATTCCAAATACGGGGCCGGCGGCTTCTTCGGCATGCTTGACTTTGCCGCAAGCGTAAAGTTCTATGTGCCGGAGGTTGTTTTCACCATCGTGGATACCATGCCGAAGGCCGATCAGGATGCTTGCCAGGAGCTTGCAGACTCTTTGAAGATCCCTCTGCGCATCCGTCACTACACCGAAAACTACGATGATTGAGGAACATCATGATCATTCTCGGCATTGATCCCGGCTATGCGATCGTCGGCTACGGCATCGTGCAGGCCGACCGCGGACGCTTTCTCTCCCGCGGTCACGGTGTGATCCGTACCGAAGCCGGTATCCCCATACATCTTCGCATCTCGGAGATCTACAACGATATGTGTGAGATCCTGCAAACCGTCCGCCCCGACTGCATCGCCATCGAAAAACTGTTTTTTACAAATAACAAGACCACCGGCATTGACGTTGCCCAGGCGCGCGGCGCGATTCTGCTTGCCGTTGCGCAAAGCGGTCTTCCCTACTACGAATACACGCCATCCGAGGTTAAAACCGCCGTCGTAGGCTACGGCAAGGCGGACAAGCACCAGATGATGGAACTAACGCGCATTCAGCTCGGGCTTTCCGAGATCCCTCGTCCCGATGACGCGGCAGATGCGCTTGCCATCGCCCTTTGCCACGCGCGCTCCGCAGCATCCGTATTCAGCCAGATTTAGGAGGCTCCATGTACTATTACATTTCAGGAACCGTTGCCCACATCGCCCCCACCTTTGCCGTCATTGACGCCGGCGGCGTAGGGTATATGATCAACACCTCCCGCAACACCCTTTCGACCCTTGCACAGGGAAAACCCGCAAAGCTCTACACACATCTTAACGTTCGTGAGGATGCCATGGAGCTCTACGGTTTTGCCGCCGAGGAAGAACTCAACTGCTTTAAAATGCTCATCACCATCTCCGGTGTCGGCCCCAAAGCCGCACTTTCCATCCTGTCCGCCACCACCCCTGCCGGCTTTGCCCTTTCTGTGCTGACGGGCGACGAAAAGGTTCTCACCGCCGCCCAGGGTATTGGCAAAAAGCTGGCCCAGCGCATCATCCTTGAGCTTTCCGATAAACTCGCCAAGGCACAGAAAGACGGAAACGTCCCCACCGCAGCCGGCGATATCCCTGTCACCGTACCTGCAGGAAGTGACGTGCTCGGCGAGGCCCTCAGCGCCCTTATGGTGCTGGAATATTCCAAAGCGGAGGCTCTTGAAGTACTGCGCCGTATTGAATGTAACGGCAAGAGCGTGGAAGAGATCGTCCGCCTTGCCCTACGTCAGCTCATCCGATAAAAAAGTGTGAGGATCCGCAAATGGCCATTGAATTCAACAACGATATGATGGAGGAGCGCCTCGTTACCACCACCCTGAATCCGGGGATGGACGACGGGGAAGTCTCTCTACGCCCGAAATTCCTAAAAGAATATCTCGGCCAGGAAAAGGCCAAGGACAATCTGTCCGTTTTTATCGATGCCGCCCGCGGCCGCGGTGACAGCCTCGATCATGTGCTTCTCTACGGCCCTCCGGGACTCGGCAAGACCACTCTTGCCGGTGTCATCGCAAATGAAATGGGCGTGAATCTCCGCATCACCTCCGGTCCCGCCATTGAAAAGGCCGGCGATCTCGCGGCCCTTCTCACCAACCTCGGCGAGAACGATATTCTTTTTATCGACGAGATCCATCGTCTGAACAAGGCCGTTGAAGAGATCCTCTATCCCGCGATGGAGGACTATGCCATCGATATCATCATGGGTAAAGGCCCGGCTGCCCGTTCCATCCGGTTGGATCTTCCCCGGTTCACGCTCATTGGAGCCACCACCCGCGCAGGACAGTTGACCAATCCTCTGCGCGACCGATTCGGCGTACTTCTGCGGTTGGAGTTATATACTCCGGAGGAACTCGCACAGATCGTCCGCCGCAGCGCAGGTATTCTCGGAATACCCATCGAGGAAAGCGGCGCTTTGGAAATCGCGCGCCGCTCCCGCGGTACACCGCGAATTGCCAACCGACTGCTACGCCGCGTGCGCGACTTTGCGGAGGTGCGGGCAAACGGTGTCATCACCGCCGATGCCGCCGATGCCGCGCTGCAGGCTTTGGATATCGACGCGCTCGGCCTGGATACCGTCGACCGCCGTATTCTCTCCAGTATCATTGAGCATTTC
>JAFYLV010000194.1 GCA_017556885.1 Clostridia bacterium
CGGCAGGTTATAGAGATTGCGCAGCGAGGATCGGAGCGCAACAAGATTGCCCCCGCGAAGATCCCACCGGCCGCAGGTTCCTTCAAAGAGCGTATCGCCCGTAAAAAGAAGATTTTCCATACGGATGCAAACAGATCCCGGCGAATGTCCGGGGGTATGCATAAAGTAAACTTCCGTTTCGCCAAGCATCGTCTTCTCTCCACCGTATATACGGATATCCGGCGGACAGGCACGGTACGGCTCCGTAGCAATGGAAAGATAGAGGGAGCTTGCGGCAGAAAGCAGGCCTTCTTCCTCCTGCGCATGGACGACCACCCGCGCCCCGGTAGCATCACGGAGGGGCGCAGCGGCAAGGATATGGTCAAAATGACTGTGCGTCAGATAAATATCCTGCAGGGTGAGGTTATGCTCCTTGAGAAATGCAAGGATCTCCTCTGCGTTTCCGCCGGGATCGATGCAGGCTGCGATGCCCTGATCCAGATCAAATACGATATGGCAATTGGTCTGCAGCATGCCGACACAAAGGGTATGAACTCTCATAAACCTTCACCTCAAAATCAGAAATAAGTTACTGGGAATCGCGGGAAATATTGGTAACGCCGCGCACATTCCGCAGCTTATCGCAGATGGTCGTAAGCTCCCGGGTGTTTTCAACCGAAAGCGTCATATCCACGCGCGCAAATCCGTCAGGCAGCTTACGTGCAGCAATGGACTGAATGGCAACATGCATATTGGCCATCATACCTGCAATATCGGCAACGAGACCTGTACGGTCGTTGGCATAAAGCTGGACGGTGGCGGTAAAGTTACGTCCGGCGAGAACATCCCATTCCGCCGGCAGCACCCGCTGCGAGTCCTCAGTGCCGGAACGAAGAATCGACTCAATATTGATACAGTTGCGGCGATGCACGGAAACACCGGATCCGCGGGTGATAAAACCGATGATATCGTCACCGGGAACCGGGGTACAACAGCGAGCAAACTTGATTTTGACAGAATTGAATCCATCGATCAATACGCCGGACTCCGACCGGCGTCGGGGCGTCGTATTGGTGCTGATGATGCGGTTGACTGCCTCTTCGTCCGTCACCGGCCGACGGTCAAACTTTGCGGCCATATCCGCAATACGATTGACCACGCGAAGCACGGTAACACCGCCGTAACCGACACCGGCAAGCAGATCGTTCATGGATTTAAAGGAGAAGCGGGAGGGCAGCTCCGAGCAGATCACCTCATGGTCCAGAAGCTCGGGAGCAAGTCCGCTGCGCTTCAAAGCCGACTCCAGCAGTTCTCTTCCCTGCTCAAGGTTCTCCTCAAAGCGCTCCTTCTTAAACCACTGACGGATCTTGTTTTTCGCCTGATTTGTCTTTGCAATAAGCAGCCAGTCACGGCTGGGGCCACGGCCAACCGGGCCGGTAATAACCTCAACAATGTCTCCGTTCTGCAGCGGGGTATCGATGGTGGCGATCCGGGTGTTGATCTTACATCCGATCATACGGTTGCCAACCTGGGAATGGATGGCGTAGGCAAAATCCACGGGGGTTGCAGCGGCCGGTAGGCTGATGACATCACCCTTCGGAGTAAAGACATAGATGCCATCGGCATACATGTCGATTTTTAGGTTTTGAATAAAGTCCTGGGCGTCGGTATCCTCCTGGGACTCCAGAAGATGGCGAACCCAGTCGAGTTTTTCATCAAGACTGTCATTTTGTCCGCCAAGCCCCTGCTTATACTTCCAGTGCGCCGCAATACCGTACTCCGCCGTGCGGTGCATCTCATGAGTACGGATCTGAATTTCAAACGGCATACCTTCACGGCCGATAACGGTGGTATGAAGCGACTGGTAGAGATTCGGCTTCGGCGTACTGATATAGTCCTTGAAGCGCCCAGGCATAGGCTTAAAGATCGTATGCACAAGGCCAAGTGCGTTGTAGCAATCGTTCTGTGTATCGACAATTACGCGGATGGCATAGATATCGTAGAGTTCGTTCAGCTCCTTATGTTGTCCATAGGCCTTGCGGTAGATACTGTAGATGTGCTTGACACGGCCGACAACCTTGCAGGGGATTTCATTCTCTGCAAGTTTATCCTTTGTCATTTCACAGATATGTTCAAGAAACAGCTGTCCCTCCATCTGATGGCCGGAGATAAAATCCGATATTTCCTTATATCCGATGGGGTCGAGGATCTGCAGAGCAAGGTCCTCCATCTCGTGGCGATACTTTGTCATACCGAGACGATGCGCGATGGGGGCATAAATTTCCATGGTCTCCAGGGAAATCTCCTGCTGACGGCGCTCGGGAATAGCACGGATGGTACGCATATTGTGCAGGCGATCCGCGATCTTGATCATGATCACTCGGATATCCTTTGCCATAGCAATAAGCATCTTGCGGAGATTTTCCATCTCCGCCTCTTCCTTGCTCTGGTACTGAATGGAGGAAAGTTTGGTCAGACCGTCCACCATTTCCGCAACGGTCTGTCCAAACTGCTTTTTAATAAATGTAAGAGGCAGTTCCGTATCCTCTACGGTGTCATGAAGCAGGGCTGCAATGATAGAATCCGCATCGAGTCCCATTTCCGATACGATCTCCGCAACCGCCGCGGGGTGAATAATATACGGATCTCCTGCCTTTCGCAGCTGGCCCGCATGCGCCTGGTCTGCGATATTAAATGCATGTAGAATACGCTCCTTTTGTTCAGGATCGATGGCACCGTATTTTTCGGCAATCTTAGCTATTGTTTCACGTATTCTCGTCATATAGATTAAAACCTCGATTCTTCCGATGTTGCACGGATAAGTGCCTCCATCGTAGGGGTAGCGTTCAGATCTGTTTTCTGCGCATTGGGCTTTGCCACATAAAGGTCACCTTCACTGACGGTCAGGCCGGCCTCGAAAAACACATCAAAGATCACCGCCATACGTCCACGGGAAATCGGCAGCCCGGAAAGCTCCGCATATTTACGATCATGCAGATCGCGCCACACGGCCGCAAATTCAGACCGATCCGGGATCAGTGCCTTCAGCGCATCCGCAGAGACCGCTTTTCCCGCACGAAAATCACAATACAACTGCTCATCCGCATCCGGATAACGCCAAAGATCCCGCAGGATGAGATTCACCGAACAATTTCCGCGGAAGGTATTGACCTGCGGCACAAAGAGCAGATCGGCACGGTCCCCGTTTTTCACCGAAAGGTGCCAGGGCGCACGGCCAAAGTAGAGAGCTGTCATCGTAATGCCGCCGGATGCCACCGAAAAACGGGTATGAAGCCCATCCTTCAGCGGGGTGATCTCCGAGATCATTGCACCGCGCAATGCAAAAACCGGCTCGGGATTGCCTTCGCCAAAGGGAGAAAGACATGCGATATCCCGCACCTCACTCACCGTCAATTCCTGCAAGGAAACCTCACAGTCGGCGCTGCGCGCATCGGAACCGACCGAACCAGAGCGATGAGAAAGGATATATTCCTGCATGGACCGTGCAAAATCCTCTGCCTTTTCCGGCACAAGTGTAAGACCGGCTGCAAGCTCATGACCACCAAACTGCTGAATATGCTCAGAAATCGCAGAAAGCATGTCATGCAGATGAATTCCGCGGATACTGCGGGCCGAAGCCTTCAAATAATCGCCGATTTTTGTTGCGAGCACAACGGGACATCTGTATTTCTCCACAAGCCGTGCACAAACAATGCCAAGAATGCCCGTATGCCACTCCGGATCACAGAGAAAGATACCTCCGTCCCGTTCCGGATCAAACCCGGCATCCATCAGCATCGCCACCGCAGCCTTTTCTATGCGCAAACATTCGGCCTGCCGCTCCGCATTAAGCTTATCCACGCTCGCCGCAATAGCACGAGATTCTTCCGGCTTTGACCGCAGAAGATTCAGGGATACGTCTGCCGTCGCCATACGTCCGGGGGCGTTGATCATCGGCGCCAGCAGAAAAGCAACCGTCTGTACACTGCGTTCCACATGATGCCGGGAGCCGGACAACAGTTCAAGCAGCGCACGAAGACCGACATTCGGATTTCGCTCCAGTTTGTCAAGGCCTGCAAGAACGATCCGCCGATTTTCTCCGGTCAGGGGCATCACATCTGCGACGCATCCAAGACAGATAACATCTGCATAACGCGCAAGAATTTCTTCGCCGTTTCCTTCCATTGCGGAAATAAGTTTATAGGCGACGCCGACGCCGGAAAGTCCACGGTATTCCGCCGGGGAATCCTCTCGCCAGGGATCGATTACCGCAACCGCATCCGGCAGAATATCCGGACATTTGTGATGATCGGTAACAATAAAATCTACACCGAGCTCGGCGGCACATGCAACCGGCTCACAGGCCGTGATTCCCGTATCCACCGTGATGATGAGAGTTACCCCTTCTGCGGCCATTCTTCGGACCGTAGTTTCCGAAACTCCGTATCCGTCGGTCACACGGTCCGGAATATGATGGATACACCGCATACCGATACTTTCAAGATAATCAAGAAGAATATAGGTTGCGGTAACGCCGTCGGCATCGTAATCACCGATAATGCCGATCGTCTCCGCATCGCGGACGGCAAGCCGAAGGCGCAGTATGGCTTTATCCATATCGGTTAAGCCAAAGGGATCGGAAAGGGGGGCTTTTCCGGAATCAAAAAAGTTTTTCACCTTCTCCGGGGTGGTAAACCCTCTGGCGCGCATAACCGCTGCCGTAAGGCGGCCGATCCCAGCCGTATGTGCAAGGGCGATATCCGCCGCTAAATCACGCGGCGGAATAGTCCACTTCTCTTTCAGCATAGTTTTTTAATCTCCAAATGCGCAGCTATATTCAAACGCATAAACAAACACTGCGCCCATCATAAATATTGTGTCTATTATAGCAAATCCGGCGCGTTTCGGCAAGAGCCAATGCTATATGTGCGGCCGCTTTTTCATGCGGGTTGAGCTCAATCCGCATCTCATACCGAGCAATGTAAAAACGCTTCCGTCAACAAACGCTTTTTCCGTTCAAATTACGGTAAAATCCTTTACAAAAGAGTAACGTTGATGTTATAATATCAAAATGAAAATAGGCGTATTATGCAGCCAGACGAAAGGAGACCGCCGTTTATGCCTTATTCTTTCAAAGGCGGAGTTCATCCGCCGGAGAACAAAAAGCGCTCTGCTTTTAAGCCTTCTGAGATTCTCGCCGCTCCCGAGCGGCTGTATTTCCCCATGCAGATGCATGTGGGTGCTCCCTGCGCTCCCACCGTTAAAAAGGGAGATAACGTCTGCGTCGGACAGGTCATCGGTTTCAGCGATGCGCCTATCTCCGCCCTCATCCACAGTTCCGTCTCCGGTACAGTCGCAGATATCAAGGAATGGGACCATCCCTCCGGCCGAAAGGTCATGACGGTCATCATCGAGAACGACAATAAATTCACGGTAGCACCGGAAGTTCTTGAGCGTGAGGCCAAAGCCAAGGAGAAGGATCCTCTGGACCGCACGCCCGAGGAGGTTATCGAGGCTATCCGTCTTGCCGGCATCGTCGGCATGGGCGGTGCAGGCTTCCCAACCGCCTTCAAGATCCGCTCCGTTCTCGGACAGATCCATACTCTCATCATCAATGCCGCCGAGTGCGAGCCCTACATCACCGCAGATAACCGTCTGCTCGTCGAGCGTATGGATGACGCGCTTCTCGGCATACGCATCCTGATGAAAACTCTCGGTGTATCCCATGCCACCCTCGCCATCGAGTCCAATAAAGAAGAGGCCATCGAGATGCTCCGCGAGCGTCTCGACGGAACCGGCATCATGCTCCGCATCCTCCGCACCAAGTACCCCCAGGGCTCCGAAAAGCACATTATCCGTGCCGTTACCGGCCGCGAGGTGCCTCCCGGAAAGCTACCGGGCGATATCGGCTGCGCCGTCTTTAATCCTGCCTCCTGTGCCGCGATCTACGATGCCGTCGCCAAGGGGCTTCCTCTCATCAGCCGTTTTGTCACCATCTCCGGTTCTGCCATCGGCAACCCCCAGAACCTGCGGGTGCGCATCGGCACTCCCATTTCCTGCCTTATCTCCGCTGCCGGCGGCTACAGTCTGCCGCCCCAGCGCATCATCATCGGCGGTCCTATGATGGGAACCGCTCAGTACACCACGGAGGTTCTCGTTCTCAAGACCTGCAACTCCGTGCTGGTCTTCGGAGAAAACGAAGGACTTCACGCCGGATCTGCCATCTGCATCCGCTGCGGCAAGTGCGTATCCGTCTGTCCCATGCGTCTGCAGCCCCTATACATCCGCCTCTACGGTGAAAAGGGTGAGTACGAATACTGCGAGAAGAAGCTCAACGTACGTGACTGTATCGAGTGCGGTGCCTGCTCCTACAAGTGTCCGGGACATCTGCCCCTTGTTCAGTCCATCCGTTTTGTCAAGCAGCGCCTTGGCCCCGTAAAGAAATCCTAAAAGGAGGAAGAAAATCATGACCGAAAAAAAGCATATGTTTTTCGTTTCTCCTTCTCCGCATTTTCACGATCCGGAGGACACGCGTTCCGTCATGCTTGACGTTATCATCGCGCTGCTGCCGGCCGTCTGCCTCGGAATTTACTTCTTTGGACTGCGCGCGTTGACGCTTACCCTTTTCAGCGTTACCGCATGCGTTGTGTTTGAGTATCTCTTCCAGCGGATCACCCGCCAGCACAGCACGGTCTACGATCTGTCTGCCATCGTCACCGGTATTCTCATTGTTATGTGTGTCCCCGCGCACATCCCCTACTGGATGATCATCGTTGCCGATTTCTTTGCCATCGTTATCGCAAAGCAGCTTTTTGGCGGCATCGGACAGAATTTCATGAATCCCGCCCTCGTTGGACGTGTTTTCCTCTTCTCCTGGGCAAGTTGGTTCTCCGCCTATCCCGCAACCCTTACCACCACCGGTGCAGGCAAGCTGCCGGTGCTCGGCGATGTCGCCATGATCAACGGCGCACCCGATATTCTCTCCTCCGCAACCCCTCTTGCAAGCCTGAAAGAAGGCATCCTTCCTGTGGACTTTTCTCTGCGCGACCTGTTCCTTGGAAACGTAGCCGGATCGATCGGTGAGGTCTCTGCATTCATCCTGCTCATCGGCGGATTGTATCTGCTGCTGCGCGGTGTTATCAGCATTCGCATCCCTCTGTGCTTTATCGGTACCGTTGCTCTTCTCAACTTTGTTTTCCCCGCAGGCTCCGGTTCCCGTCTTTCCTGGGCAATGTATGCGATCCTCTCCGGAGGACTGATGCTCGGCGCTATCTTTATGGCGACGGATTATGCAACCTCCCCCGTCACTCCTGTCGGTCAGATCATCTACGGCGTCGGCTGCGGTCTTATTACCTACGTCATCCGCCGTTTCGGTGCATATAATGAGGGCGTTGCCTTCTCTATCCTTATTATGAACACCATCGTCTGGTCCATCGACAAGCTTTCGGCTCCCCGCCGTTTTGGCGGTCTGCGCGGCGGTCAGCGGCAGCCGCGCCCTGAGGAAGGTGAGGTGTCCAAGTAATGCCCAGATCCTATTTACGTCTTTTTCAGGCGATCATCACGCTCTTCATCATCTGTGCATTTGTCGGAGGTCTTATCGGTGCTGTGAATGCGCTGACGGCTGACCGTATCTTCGATCTTAAACTGCAGAAAACCGAAAATGCCATGCGTACCGTTATGCCAAGCGGCAATATTTTCAATGAGATCGGCGATGTCTCCGGATATAACTTTGACAGCTCCGTCTCTGCGTTCTACGAGGCTCTCAACAGCGACAATACGTGCATCGGTTACTGTGTTGAGGCAAAGCCCAACGGTTTTGCAAGCCAGATCACAGTTCTTGTGGGTCTTTCCTTTGACGGAACCGTTCAGGGCGTAGTCATTACCGACTGCAATGGCGAGACCCCCGGTCTCGGCAACCGCGTTGCGGAACCCGGTTTCACGTCCCAGTTCAACGGAAAAGGCTCGACCCTTGCCTTCTCCACCGGCGGAGCCCCTGCATCCAACGAGGTATCCGCCATTTCCGGCGCGACCTACAGTTCCCGCGGTGTCTATGAAGGTGTATCCTCCTGCATCCGCGCAGCCATCAGCTATACAAGCGCAAACGGAGGTGAAGCAAAATGAGTAAGCCCCGTAATCCGTATTCCTTCCCTGCCATGCTCAAGCGAGGCATCATCACCGAGAACCCCGTGCTGGTTCAGACTCTCGGAATGTGCCCGTCTCTCGCAACCTCGACCTCCGTATCCAACGCGCTCGGCATGGGCTTATCCGTTACGCTGATCCTTATCTGCTCCAACGTGATGATCTCCCTGCTTCGCAAGCTCATTCCCGACCGCATCCGAATTGCCGCCTACATCACGCTCATTGCCGGCTTTGTTACGGCCGTCGAGATGCTATTGAATGCCTATCTTCCTTCCCTCTCCGAATCTCTTGGCATTTTTATTCCTCTGATCGTTGTTAACTGCATTATCCTTGCCCGTGCAGAAGCCTTTGCTGCAAAGAATACCGTTTACCGTTCCTTCAAGGACGGCATCGCCGTCGGGCTCGGCTTTACGTTTGCCCTTGTTCTCATTTCCTCTGTCCGTGAGCTTCTCGGCAGCGGTACTCTCCTCGGTTATCCGGTTCTCGGCGCAAGCTATCCTGATGCTACCCTCTTCCTGATGGCACCCGGCGCATTCCTTGTCCTCGGTTTTGTTGTCGCCGGCTTCCGGAAGATCACGTCTAAGAAGGAGGGAAAATAATCCATGACATTTGCATCTGTTCTCTCCATTATGATCTCCTGCATCTTCGTCGAGAACTTCGTTCTTGTCAAGTTCTACGGAATCTGCCCCTTCCTTGGCGTATCCAGGAAGATGGGAAGCTCCGTCGGCATGGGACTTGCGGTCATCTTCGTTATGACCATTTCCTCCCTGATCACCCATGCTGTGGACGTTTTCCTGCTCATTCCCTTTGAGATCACCTATCTTCGCACCATAGCCTTTATTCTCATCATCGCAGCTCTTGTCCAGGTAGTCGAGATGTTCCTGCACAAGTTTGTTCCCGCGCTCTATTCCGCGCTCGGCATTTACTTGCCTCTCATCACCACCAACTGCGCAGTTCTCGGTTCTGCCATCGTCATTTCCCAGAAGGGTGCGGAATTCGGTTTTATTGAGGCCGTTCTCTACGGTGTATTCTCCGGCGTCGGCTTTATGATGGCACTTGTCATCTTCTCCTCCGTCCGTGAAAGACTTGAGTTTACACCTTGCCCCAAGGCCTTTGAAGGACTCCCCCGCACGCTGATTGCAGCCGGTCTGGTCGCCATGGCATTCATGGGCTTCTCCGGCCTCAAGATTTTCTGATCGATAAAGGCGGTACAATATGGAAATACTATACGGTATGATCACACCGCTGGCCATTCTCGGCGGCCTCGGTCTGTTTTTCGGTGCTGTGCTCGCCATTGCCGGCCGCTGCTTCGGAATCGTTACCGACCTCACCTTTGATAAGGTACGTGCCGAACTTCCCGGTGCAAACTGCGGTGCATGCGGCTGGGGTACCTGCGACAAGTACGCCGAGGCGGTTGCCAACGGCGAGGCAGACATCAACCTCTGCAGTGTCGGCGGTGAAGAAGCCGCACATAAGATCGCTGAGATCACCGGCAAAGATCTGACGGCACCGCCCATCACCGGCCGCGCTGTAGTCTGCTGCAGCGGAGGCATCCATTCCGAACGCAAGTTCCACTACATCGGCATCGAGGACTGTCTTGCCGCGGCAAGCATCGCCGGCGGCCCCCTCTCCTGTGAGTTCGGCTGCCTCGGCCTCGGTTCCTGTGTACGTGCCTGCCCCAAGGGCGCTATCTCCA
>JAFYLV010000195.1 GCA_017556885.1 Clostridia bacterium
ACACCGTGCGGCTTGACGGCTCGGGGCTGCGGGCAGTTTTGTATACCGATACGGATGCCCTGATCCCCGGGGACCGGATCCAATGCCGGGCGGAGGTTCTCCGTCCCGCAGCGGACAGGGATTTTGATTTCGACCGCTACCTGCGGGCAGAGGATATCTGGCTGACGGTCTTTCCGTCGGAAACGCCGCAGATAACAGGACACAGCAAGTCCCTTTCCCATAGCCTTTCGGCGCTTTCGGAGAATATCCGCACCCGTATCTCAGAGGCTCTGCCCGGAGACGCCGGCGGCATTCTCACCGGCGTGATGCTCGGCGGTCGCTCCGAGCTCTCCGATGCCTTTTCCGAGGCCGCATCCGTCAGCGGTCTCAGCCATATGTTTGCCGTTTCCGGCATGCATCTTGCGGTGCTCGCCGGTGTGCTGCTCTTTTTCTTCCGCAGTCGGTACGCCGTTTTTCTGCTCATTCCCCTCTGCGGCCTTTTCGCCGTGATGACGGGGTTATCTCCTTCCGTATTGCGGGCGGCCTTCGTGCTGATCCTTCCCCTGCTTGCCCCGTGGTTTTCCCGGGAGGGCGACCGGCTGAACACCCTCTTTTTCGCCCTTACCGTGCTTCTCATTGCAAATCCCGCCCGCATTGCCTCCCTCTCGCTGCTCTATTCCTTCGGGGCGATGCTTGGGCTGATCCTTTACGGTGACCGGCTTCACCGCTTCTTCTCCGCGTCGGAGGAGAAACTGCCCCGCCTGCTCCGTCCGGTATGGCGTTTCTTGGCCGCCGGTACCGCCGCATGGCTTGCCGCATCCCTCTTCACGCTGCCCATCACCGCATTCGTTTTCCGACATTTGTCCCTGCTCGGGCTTCCGGCAAACCTTGCGTTGGTATGGACACTTCCCTTTCTCTTTATCGGCGGCTACGTGCTATATTTTCTTCTGCTGCTTTTCCCTTCCGCCGGGCTGTTTGCCGCAGGGCTTGTCCGCCCGCTGCTTTCCGGGCTTGTGAAGGTCGTTCTCTTCTTTGGACAGAGCGGTTTTTCCCTTGGTCTGAGTGAGCCTGCGCTGCAGATCTGGTTTATTCTTGCCTACGGCGGACTCTTGCTCTGTCTGATGCTCCCGCCCCACAGACCGCGGCTTTTCTGGGGCGCGGCGAGCGCCGGGCTTCTCTGCGCCGCGCTGCTCATCGCCGTTTTGCCCGCCGCCCATAGCGTTCGGGTGGACTGGCTGGATGTCGGCAGCGGTCAGTGTGTACTGCTGCAGGATGGTAAAAGCTCCGTTCTGCTGGATTGCGGCGGTGAGCGCGCCGCCGAAACCGCCGCCGAGGCACTTTCCGGAGCCAATCTTGCCGCGGCGGATATACTGATCCTCTCCCACACAGATTCCGACCATTCCGGCGGTGTTATAACGCTCATTTCGGAGGGACGGGTCCGCCATCTGGTGCTTTCCTCCACGGCAGAAGAGGATGAGACCGGTGCCGCGATCATCGCCGCCGCAAGGGATGCGGATATTCCCGTCACGGTGCTGCGGCAGGACAGTACCCTATCTCTCCCACGCTGCACCCTCACCCTCTTCGCCGCCGATCCGGACTCGGAACAGCCCTGCATCACGGCGCTTCTCTCCGCCCACGGCACCGAGGTATTCTTCGCGGCGGATATTTCCGCGTCGGACGAGCTCAAGCTTTTGCGCCGTACGGAACTTCCCGATCTTGAGATACTTTCCGTGGCACACCACGGCTCCAAATACAGTACCTCCGCCCTTTTCCTCTCTGCCGTGACACCGGAGACAGCGGTCATCTCCGTGGGTGAGAACACCTACGGTCACCCCCATCCCGATACCCTGTCAAGACTTATCTCTGCAGGGGCCGACGTGCATACCACCCTTTCGGACGGCCGTCTCCGGCTCTCTATCCGCAAAGGCAGCTATACGCTCCGCCCCGTTTCCTGATTTTAACCGAAAGGAGCTTCCGTCACATGGCCTATCCCAAAAAACGAAATGCAGATGCCGGCCCCGATGAGGTCAAGGCGCTGCGCGAAGCCCTCGCCGCCGATGCCCTCGCCCCCCTCTACGTTTTCCACGGAGAGGAGACATATCTGCGGGATCACTATCTTGCGGAGATGAAAAAGCATCTGTGCGGTGATCTGCCGGAGCTCAACTGCGAGATATTTGAGGGCAAGACCTGCACGCCCGACGTTCTGCAGGAGGCTGTGCTCGCCTTCCCCGCCTTCGGCGGGCGGCGGCTGGTCATCGTCCGTGACTACGATATTCTCCGTGCGCCGGCGGCCATGGCAGACCTTGCGCGGGAGCTTTTCCCCGACATTCCCGAAACAACGACCCTCGTTTTCGTCTATTACAGCATGGAATACCGCACGCCCGGCGAGAAGGATAAGGAGCTTTTCCAGCTCATCTCCAAGCACGGCCGCATCGTTGAATTCCGCCGGGCGGAGCAGCCCGCGCTGGAAAAATGGGTGGCAAACCATTTCCGCGCCATGGGAAAGGTCTGCGAGCGGGCGGAGGCTTCCTATCTCATCGCCCGCTGCGGTGGACTGATGGCGGAGCTTTTGCCCGAGATCGAGAAGATCGGCCATTTTGCCCCGGGTGAGCGTATCACGCAGGCGGATATCGATGCCGTTTCCACCCCGTCGGTGGAATCCCGTGTTTTCTCGCTGACCGATGCCATCATGGCCGGTGACCGTGCCGGTGCCCTGCGGGAGCTTTTCAAGCTTGCCGCAAACCGGGAGGAACCCATCGTCATCCTCGGTGCCGTGGCAAAGCAGATGCGCCAGCTCTATGCCGTGTGCGTTGCACAAGCGGCGGGGCAGGGCGAGGATGCCCTGGCAAAGCTTGCGGAGATCCGCCACTCCTTTGTTCTCGATAAAATGCGCCGCGCGGCCCGATATACCGACATTTCCCGCGCCCGCGCCGCCGTTTGCGCCTGCGCGGAGGCAGATCTTGCCCTCAAGTCCTCCGGCGGCGACCGTTGGCAGCTTATGGAACAGCTGGTCTACCGGCTGACCGGGGAGGCAGAATGATGGAACGACTCCGTGTCGACCGGGCCATCGTGGTGGAGGGCCGCTACGATGCCGCAAAGCTCCGGGCTCTGGTGGATGGCGTGGTCATCGAGACCGGCGGCTTCCGCATCTTTTCCGAAAAGGAAAAGCTCAGCCTTCTTCGGCGGCTCGCCACCGAGCGCGGACTCGTGATCCTCACCGACAGTGACGGTGCCGGCTTTGTCATCCGCAACTTTCTGCGGGGAGCCATCCCGCCGGAGCAGGTGCTGCACGCCTATATCCCCGACATTGCCGGCAAGGAGCGCCGCAAGGATAAGCCCTCCCGGGAGGGTAAGCTCGGGGTGGAGGGCATGTCCCTTGAGGTCCTGCGGGACTGCCTTTCCCGTGCCGGTGCCCTCGCGGAGACCGTCACCGATCCCCGTCCCGATCCCGTGACCAAGGCCGATCTCTACGCCGCAGGGCTTTCCGGCTGCCCCGGAAGCGAAGCCGCCCGCGCCCGTTTCCTCGCCCTCGCAGGACTCCCGGCCCGGATGACAGCAGGCGCCATGCTCGAGATGATCAATACCCTCTACACCCGGGAAGAATTTGAGGAAATGGCAAAAAAATGCACATAAAAAAGCACCGCGAGCAGAAATATATCCGTTTAGTCCATATGAAAATTAAGCCTCCGCCAGGTTTTCCCTTGGCGGAGGCTTATGTTATTCACCGACAGCTTCGATCAGTTTCCGATATCTGTCATTCGTTCTCAAAGAAGCAAAGCGCAGATCCGTAAGCTCATCCAACACTCTTTGGTGTCTGTCAGGTCTCTTTCGGTACAATTCGTTCAGGATCGAATTCAGCAACGGAGACTTTGCAGGTGTGTTTTCATCCATCTCCGCATAATCCTTCAAATCGTAATCAACCATTTTTTCAAGATACATCAGCGCCTTTTCCGGGTTTCCGTCTTTCAGCCAAGCCTCAGCAAGAAGCATATACAAATCCCCATGTTCGCGGTGATGAATCGGGGGCAGAATCTCATTGCCCTTAAAAATACATTCTATCAACTCAATCGCGGTTTCCAAAGCAGTTGCTGCATCTGTGTATTTTTCCTGAAGCATATAGCTTTTTGCCAATTGCGCAATTATATCCATCATGCTTTCCAAATAATACAGAACCCCGGTCTGACAGCATTGGGTTTCCCGCTTATAATTCTTTTTCCAATGCGAATAGTACGCATACATCACGTGATTATTATAATCCGCACGGTACGGGAACTGATTTGCATGATATTCCGCCTTGTCAAAATTGCCATAAGCCGAATGCAGCATTACCATAATCATATGTGCACGCAAAATATCCGTAATGCAAGTTGAATAGGAAATCACAAGCGTTGCATATCGAATACATTCGTGATAGATGGTCTTCGCATGTTCTGCATCGTACAATTCCTCATTTTCGGGATAGGAAAGTGTCATGCCGGTTTCCAGACAATGCATAAGAAGTACCGGATTGTTGGGATACTGTTTCAGCCCTTCTTTTACCGCACAATACTTTGCAAAAAGGCTTTTTGCCGTAATCGGATGCAAAATAAGCGCTTCGGCAGCATTTATGATTTTAAAAACTTCTTCCGTCTCGTTTTTACCATACGTTCCAAACAAAACATCGGTACTTACGCCGAACACGTGTGCGATCGGAACGATCTGCGATACATCCGGCATTCCGCTGTCATTTTCCCATTTGGATACGGCTTGAAACGTGACCCCAAGCTGCTCGGCAAGCTCTTCCTGTGTGAGCTTTCTCTCTTTGCGTAATCTGCGAATAATCTGGCCCATTGTTTCTTTCATAATGAAAACCTCCACATTCAATATTGGGTTTGCGCATTTATTATCGCATGTGAATCGCATAAAAACCATCGACTTAAAACCGAGTCCGGTTCAACTTTGCGTTGAGTTATTATAAGACAAAGACATACGAAAGAAACGTGTTTCGCAAAATAAATTCATTCCCGGCAGAGAGATCATCTGCCGGGAATGCTGATTATGGCTATACTTTTTTATCCGGGATATTTCTTCAGAAGTGCGGCAAGCTGCTCTGCATCCTCGCCTTTGGCAATGTAGTACTCGGCATCGCCGTTATCGTAGTAGTTGCAGTCCCGGATGGCAATGCCGCCCTCGGGAAACTCCACGATCTCGTAGGAATTATCGGTATAAAGTCCGGTCTCGCTCTCAAAGAGCAGCGTACCGGATTTGCCGTAGTATACCTTGATATCCCCTTCCTTCAGAGGCTTCTCTGCAAGGATCCTGCGGACAAGCGCCTCTTCCTCATCATCGAGAGTATGGTACTGCCAGCCCTTGCCGCTGTTTTCCCCGTCGAGATACTGGATGCGGATGCAGGTATAGGGATCCTCCATCTGTGTCTCCGCGAGGGCTGCCTCGTAGATATCCTCCCGGGCATACACCGCGTTGATTTCCCGGTAAAGGAGGATGAATTTCGTTTCCAGATCGGTCATGCCGTACTGACCCACGCTGGAGGCAAGCAGCACCGGCACGTCCGGCGTTGTGATATACACCCGGCTGGAGTAATCCTTATAGAACATGTGCTCGGATCCCTCGATCCCAAGGCTCCGGTAGGTCTCCCCCCGGAAGGTAATGGTCGAATGATCCGTCTCTCCGGCAAAAACACCGTGCTCCTCGCGCTTTTTATCCAGCGCGCCGCAGCCCGCCAGGCAGAGGACCAGGGAGAGCAGCACCAGAACGGCGGCAAGCCGCTTGATCGTCTTTTTCATGTTGCGCACCTCCTTATTCCAGATTGAGCCGACGGCTCATGATGCGGTGGGCAATGAAGAAGAACATCGCCGATACCGCCGAAGCCAGCAAAAGACCGCCCACCATTGCCACGTGGACAAAGGCAAAGGGATAGTCGGCGATCACCTGCGCGATGGCATCCAGAAGACCGATCTCGCCAAAAACGGCAAAGATGATGATCGCAACGGTTCCCACGATCTGCGTGATGAGATACCAGACAAAATAAGCACCAAAGGCCTTCAGAATGCGGTTTTTCTTCGCCGTCTGGCCGATGGCGATGCAGGCACAGCACATCAGATAGAAGTAGATCACCGCCACAGCCAGCAGCAAAAGCACCTCCAGAATGTAGAAAACGGTGTTCCCTTCACAGATCTCAAAGAGCTCGCCGACAAGCCAGAAGCCCGCACGGAGAACCTCCACCAGCACCTCACCCGCCGTGGCGATGGATGCGGCCACCAGCGATACCGCCACCGCCGCCGCACAGAAGATGAACTGGCCCGCCGTCTTTGCAATGAGATGCGCCGTCGGGGTGACGGGCAGGGTAAAGCTTAAATATCCTTCTGATGAAAAGAGGTTTTTGTAGAAACGGACGATGCCGTAGCCCACCGTCATACCGATGCAGGCAACGACCGTGATGATGAGCGCAATGACCGAGGACCAGAAAACGATGCCGTAGGACACGTGATCGTTTTCAAAGAACTGCACGAAGCGGCAAAGGACACTGATGCCTAGCAGAATGGCATACACCGGCAAAAGGGTGCGCGTATAGGCGTAAAGCTCGTATTTCAGCAGTTTCTTTACCATTTGAACACCTCCCGGAAGAGCTCATCCACGCTCTTCCCGTTTTCCGCACGGATCTCATCCACCGCTTTCTGCAGGGTGATCTGTCCGTTCTGGATAAAGATGACCTCATCCAGCACCTGCTCGATATCGGAAATGAGGTGGGTGGAGATAAGGACGGAAGCATCGGGATTGTAGTTGTTGATGATGACCGACATGATGTAGTCCCGCGTTGCGGGGTCGACACCGGCGATGGGCTCATCGAGAATATAGAGCTTTGCGTTGCGGCTCATGACAAGGATGAGACAGACCTTTTCCTTGTTGCCCTTGGAAAGGGTCTTGAGCTTCTTATCCGGCGAAATACCAAGCTGCGCCAGCATCTCATACGCCAGCTCCTCCCGGAAATCGGCATAAAACTCCGTGAACATGGAGACGATCTGCCGCACCGTCAGCCAGGTGTTCAGGTAGCTGTTGTCCGGCAGGAAGGCGACCTCCGCCTTGCTCTCCGGGCCGGGCGCCTTGCCCAGCACCCGGATATCGCCGGAGGTGGGCGTCAGAAGTCCGCAGGCCAGCTTGATAAGGGTGGTCTTACCGCTGCCGTTGGGGCCGAGAAGGCCGATCAGCTTTCCGCTCTCGATGGTAAGATCCACGTGATCCAGGGCGGTCACCTGCCCGTATTTTTTCGTCAGATTCATGCATTGCAGCAATATGCTCATTTCTTCCACTCCTCCACATATCGTTTGATCTCGTCCTCGCTGAGGCCGAGGGCGCCCATGGCTTCAAAATATTCCGCCGTGCGTGCCCGTACGACCTCATCCCGCACCGCGGCGGCACCGGCGCTGTCGCTGACGTACCAGCCGGATCCGCGCTCCGCATAGACGACGCCCTCCTCCGCGAGGTTTTCCAACGCCTTCTGCACGGTATTTGGGTTGACCCCCGCCGAAAGGGCGATATCCCGCACGGAGGGAAGCCTGCAGCCGGGCGGGAACTGTCCGCCGGCGATCTGCACGCTGAGCTGCTCACACAGCTGGGGCGCAATGGGGCGCTTCCGGTCCAGATTCCATTCCAAAAGACCTAGCCTCCTTTTCTCTTTTGTATTATCTTGCTAATACAATCTCACTACCGCAATAATACACCATTCCCTTTCATTTGTCAACAACTTTTTTCGAATCTCTTGACAGTGCCTCTTTGCTATACTACAATTTGTTTATACATTTACGCAAAAAGGAGCGCCAAATATGCCGAGATTTCCGGAATCGATCATAAATTTCAACAAGAACACCCGTATGAAAGGCGATTTTCCCCATATCCGCCGGCTGGGCGCCGTCAGTCCCAACGGAGAGGCATCTCCCTTTCTGTGGCAGGGACGTATGATGCGGCTGGAGCTTTCTGACCCCTCCCGCGGCGTTGATCCGAGCGTACCCATCTCCGCCCTCATCCGCGACAGAGAAACGGGCGAGGTACTTTCCCGTTTCGGTGAAGGGTGCTACTATTACTCCCTTTATAAAGACCCTGCGGAGGATCTTGTCCGCGTGCTCGGCACAAAGCGCGGCGCGACCGGCTTTTGCGGCGACACCATCATGCTCTTTGAGAGCCGCGACCTTGTCAACTGGAGCTGTCGGGAGCTGCTTTCCCGTCCCGGCTGGAAATATTACAACACCTCCCTCACTCGCGGACCCGAGGGTTACGTGCTGCTCATGGAGGCAAGCCATCCGGCAGAGGAGGTGGGTGTGCCCTTCACCTTCTTCTTTGCCAAGTCAAAGGATCTGATAAACTGGGAATTTCTCCCTGCCGAGAATGCCTTCTCCCGGAACATTTACAACGGCGGCCCGTGGATGACCTATTCCCGTGGGTATTACTATGTTATTTCCGTCACTGCCCTTCCCTTTGAACGTTACACCAACTATCTCTACCGCACAAAGGATTTCACGGCCTGGGAGGTCGGGCTCTACAATCCCATCCTCTCCCCTTCGGCGGAAGACAGAGCCGTGTCTCCCCTGGCCTGCGAGACGGAGACCGGTTGGACGGAGAGCATTGCCGATATGTTCCTTGCCAGCTCCAGCGATATGGACCTCTGCGACTGGCCGGAGAAGGGCAAGACCCTGATGGTTTATCTTCTCGGAAACCAGATGGGCGATTACTATATGGCCGAGGCGGAGTACGACGGAAGCCTTGCCGATTTCCTGGAAAGCTATTTTATTTGAATTTGCGCATAAAAAAAGAGCCTCACGGGTGTGAGGCTCTTTTTTATGTGTGTTTTTACTCGGCCTGCTTCTTTGCGGTAAGGGCGCGGATAACAAAGAGGGTGGCTGCAAGCAGGACAACAGAGATGCCGAGGACGATCCAGGCATTCTGGATGAAGCCGGCGAGGATGTAACCGACGAAGGCAACGCCTGCCACGGTCAGCGCATAGGGCAGCTGGGTGGAAACGTGAGCCACGTGGTCGCACTGGGCGCCGGAGGAAGCCATGATGGTGGTATCGGAGATGGGGGAGCAATGGTCACCGCAGACAGCACCGGCAAGGCAGGCGGAAACGCTCATCAGCAGAAGCTCGCCGCTAAATCCGACGGAAACAACGATGGGCAGCAGGATGCCGAAGGTGCCCCAGGAGGTACCGGTGGAGAAGGACGTGAAGACGGCGATGACGAAGATGATGGCAGGCAGCAGCAGCTGCATTCCGGCGGCGGAGCCGCGGACGAGCTCAGCCACGAAGACCTTAGCGCCGAGGGCGGAGGTCATGTTGGACAGAGACCATGCAAAGATAAGGATGAGGATGGCAGGAACCATAGCCTTGAAGCCCTCGGGGATAGCACTCATCGCTTCCTTGAAGGAGAAGGAACGGCGGACGAGGTAGTAGATAACGATGAGGATAAGGGCAACGACGGAGCCCATCGCAAGACCGACGGAAGCATCGCAGTCAGAGAACGCGGAGACGATGTCGGTAGCGCCGGAGTAGGCAACACCGGTGTAAACCATGCCGGCGATGCAGCTGACGATGAGGATGATGACGGGCAGAACGAGGTCGATCACGCGGCCGCGCTCGGAGATCTTCTGCTCGGAGGCGTTCTCATAGGGACGCTCAACGGTGAAGAGGTCGCCGTTCATAGCGTTGCGCTCGTGTCTAGCCATGGGACCGTAATCAAACTTCATCCAAGCCATGAGGATGATCATAGCGATGGTGAGCAGAGAGTACAGGTTGTAGGGGATGGCCTTGATAAAGAGCTCGATACCGTTGTAATCCTTGACGACACCGGTAACGGCAGCTGCCCAGGAGCTGATGGGTGCGATCATGCAGATGGGAGCAGCGGTAGCATCGATAATATAGGCGAGCTTTGCACGGGAGATGCCCTTCTGGTCGGTAACGGGACGCATGACAGAACCGACGGTGAGGCAGTTGAAGTAGTCATCCACAAAGATGAGCACGCCAAGGGCGAAGGTGGAAAGCAGAGCACCGGGACGGGTCTTGATGCGCTGGGCAGCCCACTTGCCGTAAGCGGCGGAGCCGCCGGCGCGGTTCATAAGGATAACGACGATGCCGAGCACCACAAGGAAGATCAGGATGCCGGCGTTCCAGGAATCGGCGGCAGCGGCGATGATGCCCTTGTTGAGGATGGTGTCAAAGGTGGCGATGGGGTTGAAGCCCGTATACATCAGAGCACCGGAGAGGATACCGACGAAGAGGGAGCTGTAAACCTCCTTGGTGATGAGAGCCAGCACAATGGCGATGATGGCAGGCAGCAGGGCGAGGAAGGTGGCGTAAACACCGGTCTCCTCCTCACGGATCACGGAGAGAGCAGCCTCCAGCTTTTCGGCAAAGCCTTCGGTGCCGACATTTGCGTCATAGCCGTCGACAAACTCGTGTGCTGCGTCAACGCTCTCGAATGCAGCCTCGGAGGCGGCCATTGCAGGCACCGCAAAGAGGCATACAAGCAGCATCGCGACGAGCAGGATGGGAAGAATGCGCTTCATGATTTGTTCCTTTCCCGTGTTTTTCGACAAAACAAAATGCGGGATCGGATATGCCGAGCCCGCAAAAGCATGCTTTCTAAAAAAACTGATAGCGCTCCACACTCCGTGACAGTACGGCACATATTCTGCGACGTACCAACGAAAGGCGCAGGACAGCGCACCCCTTGTTTCGGCGGTGTCCCTCGCGCCTGCCGCGGCCTGTCCGCGCATAGCGACGGGAGCGGTGAACCCCGCACCTCTACCATTTTGAGTTATCTCAAAACACATATATGATATTGTAGGGTCATTGTAGCATATACCCCTATACTTTGTAAAGAGAAAGTTTACATTTTCGCCATAAATTCCCCGGGTTTTCCTTGACCTTTTGAACACGAACCGCTATAATGAGGTCGTGGAAACACCACATTTTTAGGAGGTATTCCGATTATGTCTATCCGCGTTACGATCTGGAACGAATTCCGCCACGAGCAGAAGACCGAGTCCAAATGGTATCCCCTCATCCATTCCCACTATCCCGAAGGTATGCACAAGGCCATCGGCGAGCACCTGCTGGCCATGGATAACGATATCGACGTCGCCTATGCCACCCTCGACATGCCGGAGCACGGCCTGACCGACGAGGTGCTGGACAATACCGACGTTCTCGTCTGGTGGGGCCACATGGCCCATCAGGAGGTGGACGATGCCATCGTCGCTAAGGTCTGTGACCGCGTTCTGCGCGGCATGGGTCTCATCGTTCTCCATTCCGGCCATCATTCCAAGGTCTTTAAGAAGCTCATGGGCACCACCGGCAATCTCTGCTGGCGTGAGGACAGCGAGCACTGCCGCGTCTTCAACGTTGCCCCCTACCATCCCATCACCGAGGGTATCGGCGATTCCTTCGTCATCGACGGCGAGGAGACCTACACCGAGTACTTCGACATCCCCAAGCCCGATGATCTCATCTTCATCAGCTGGTGGAAGGGCGGCGAGGTCTTCCGCTCCGGCTGCACCTTCACCCGCGGTGCCGGCAAGATCTTCTACTTCCAGCCCGGCCATGAGACCTTCCCCACCTATCACAATCCCACCGTGCTGAAGGTCATCGACAATGCCGTTCACTGGGCAAAGCCCGTCCGCATGATCGAGGAGCTCAAGTGCCCGATGGTCCGTCCCACCGAGGAGGACATCCACCGCGCCCTCAATCCCGAGGACTTCGGCGGCGAGAAGCTTCCCGCAAACGAGCGCCACACCTGGACCGCCACCCGCGAGCCCTATTTTCCCGAAGAGAAGTAAGGAGGCACTCTCATGATCCGTAAAGCTGACGAGCAGCGCGTTATTGCTAACGAAAATATGCGCGGCGGCAAAGGCTGCGTGCATATCACCCACCTTTACGAGAAGGATAACGATGAATTCTACGGCAAGGGACGTCTTTTCGCGAAGATCACCCTGCAGCCCGGCGAATCCATCGGCTATCACGTCCACGAGGGCGAGAGCGAGGGCTTCTACGTGGCCAGCGGCCGCGTAGCCTTCAACGACAACGGCACCCTCTGCGAAGCCACGGCCGGCGATCTGCTCTTCACCGGCGCAGGCGAGGGCCACAGTGTTGAAAACATCGGCGACGAGGTCGTCGATCTCATCGCGCTCATTCTTTACAAATAACTCTATCAAGAGGCCGAAGGCGCGGATATTTCCGCACCTTTTCGGTCTCTTTTGCTTATAAAACATACGGAGGAATATGCAAATGAACGAATTCACATTGCAGCACAGGGATCTTACCCTTGTCTACGATCCCGAGAATTTCAAGCTTTCCGTCCGTCTCGGCGATCTGGAACGTCACTGGATCGGCATGCCGCATCTGACCCTCGCCGCCGGCGGTGAGGTCTCCTTTGCGGGTACCTTTGCCGAGGCCGCAGAATGGACCAACGGTCTGACCCGCGCCATCCGCGCCACCTACCGCGGCTTCCGCACCCCCGAGGGTGAGGAGCTCCCCATCTCCGCGATCACCACGGTGGGCATTGACCTGGAGCGCGGCGACCTGCGCTGCGAGATCCGCCTGGAAGACGAGCCCTGCGGCACCTTCTCCGATCTTTTCTGGCCCCCGGCCTTCTCCTTTGACGACAGATCCGGCCGCGGCTTCACCATTCTGCCCGAAATGCAGGGCATGCTCATCCCCGCAAAGTACGATGAAGAGATCATCCGCCCCGATCAGCACGTACTGATGCGCCGCGGCACCATGCCCATCTACGGACAGACCGCCAACGGTCTCGGCATCCTCTCCATCTTCGAGACCTTCTACGACTGCTCCTACGGCGTGGATCATCCCGCCGGCGGTGACACCGTCATCACCCCCTCCTTCCGCCCCTCTCTGGGCTTTGTGGGCGACCGCCGTGCCATGATTTTCATTCTGCGGCCCGATTACACCTATTCCGAGATGGCCCAGGACTGGCGCGCCCTGCAGGACGAGCGCGGCGCCGTTGCCACCCTGAAGGAAAAGATCGCCCGTAACCCCAACATCGAGTATATGCTCGGCTGCGCCATCGTTCACGACGGTATCGCCGGTCACGTCAGCCCCGATTCTTACTATTACAACCGGCTGGAGAGCAACGACTGGTACCGCACCTTCGATTCCCTTGCGGATGCGCTGCGCGGCCTGAAGGCCAGGGGTCTTGACCACGTCTATCTCCACACAGACGGCTGGGGCAAGCAGGGCTATGATAACCTCCATCCCGATCCCTTCCCCCCGCACGAGGCGGCCGGCGGTGTGGAGGGTATGCGCCGCCTTGCGGACACCTGCGATGAGCTTGGCTATTACTTCGGCATCCACGACCAGTACCGCGACTATTATTACGATGCGCCCTCCTTCACGCTGGACAATGCCGTGCAGAAGATCGACGGAAGCCATGCCTCCAATGACCACTGGTTCGGCGGCACGCAGTCCAT
>JAFYLV010000196.1 GCA_017556885.1 Clostridia bacterium
GGAGAAACATCGTTTTCGATGCCAAGCTCACCCAGCATGCCGACAAAATCGTCAATATGTATCTTTGTAATGGTCTTTTTGACCTTGCGGCTGTTGGCAAACATGGATACGATGATGTTTTCCTCGTCGTTATCCGTCAGGGCAACAAAGGCATCCACGGCATCAATGCCCTCTTCCACCAAAAGGTCGTGCTTGGTGCCGTTGCCGCAGGCCACCGTGACGCGGGGCAGTTGTCCGGCAAGCTCCTGGGCGGTGGCGGGGTTTGCCTCGATGAGCGTGACAGTGTATTTCTTTCGGGAGAGCATATCGGCAAGATAAAAGCCGATCCTGCCGCCGCCGACGATCATAACGCTGCGCAGAGGCTGCTTGACGAGATTGACCTCCGCGAGGAAATCGTCCAGATTCCGCGTGTCGGAGGTGAAATGGATCCGGTCATTTTCCTCGATCGTAAAATTACCGGAGGGGATAAAGACGGAATCGCCTCGCTGCACGGCACAGACGAGCACCTTTGTGGAGAACTTTTTGCCGAGCGAGGCCAGTGTCTCGCCCACGAGGGCGCAGCCCTTTTCGGCGACGACCTCCACGAGAAGGGCCTTGCCGCGGGCAAAATGCTCAATATGGGAAACGGAGGGAAGAACGATCAGACTCATGATCTCGTTTGCGGTCTCTCCCTCGGGATTGACCACCATGGAGATGCCGAGATCGTTCTTCATCTCGATGATCTGCTTGCGGTATATGGGGTTTCTGACGCGGGCGACGGTGTTCGGTGCACCGAGCCACTTGGCAACGAGACAGGCGAAAACATTCAGCTCGTCGTTTCGCGTCAGCGTGATGACCAGGTCGGCGCTTCCGACGTGGGCCTCCCGCTGGATATCCATGCAGGCACCGTTGCCGACAATGCCGGAAATATCATACTGCTCAATGAGGCTCTCGACCAGAGATCTGTCCTCGTCGATGACGGTGATGGTATGGTCTTCTCGTGAAAGGTTTTTTAATATGGTACGGCCGATGGTACCGAGACCGATAATGACGATTTTCATGGAGAACCCTCCTCTTTGTAACGGGTAACAACCGTTTTAAGGCTGCTTTTGCAGATGTTTTAAAGGATACTATTTCTTTTTTGCGGAAATGGCTGCCACATCTGCTTCGCTGCCCATGACCATCAGGCTATCCTCGGCATTAAAGATGTAGTTGGGTGTGTTGAGCATGCGGGCGGTCTCGCCCCGCTTGACGGCAAGGATGGAAATGCCGTAGTGGGCGCGGATGTTGAGATCCAGCACGCTTTTGCCGATCCACGCAGCGGGTATGGCGATCTCAAAGATGGAAAGATCGTCGGTCAGTTCGAAATGATCGAGGATGGTGTCGTTGGAAAGGCTGACGGCGAGACGCTCGGCAACCGCCTCCTCCGGGAAAATGACCCGGTCGGCACCGTTGCGGCGCAGAAACTTTGCCTGCACTTCGGTGGAAGCAAAGCTGATGACTTCTTTTGCGCCCAGCTCCGAGAGCAGAGCGGTCACCTGAAGACTGTTCTGGAAATCCTCGTCAATGCAGACGATGCAGGCATCGTAATTGTCGACGCCAAAGCTTTTGAGCACGTCGCTGCGGGTGCAGTTGCCGATCTTTGCGCTGACCACAAAGGGGAGCACGTCGGTCAAAGTCTCTTCGTTCTGATCGGCGACCATAATGTCACAGCCGCGGGCGGAAAGCTCCCGGCAGAGATAGTAGCCGAATTTGCCGACGCCGATGATGAGAAACGATTTCATACTTTTTGGATCCTTTCGATAGAATCAGCCGATATCGATGTTGCCTACGGGCTCGGTGACCGGAGGCGGCGCCTTCTTTTCCGCCAGCGCGGAGGCAAAGGAAAGGCTGCCGACACGGCCGCAGTACATCAAAAATACGATAATACAGCGTGAGACGGGTAAAAGATCGCGGGTGATGCCGGTGGTCATACCTACGGTTCCCACGGCGGAGGTGCACTCAAAAAGGGCATCCGTCAGGCTGAGGGGCTGGATGAGGCAGAGAAGCAGCGTCGCACCCACCGTCAGCACAAGATTCGTAATGAACACGGAGCAGGCCTTGCGCAGGCTGTCATCGGGAAGACGGCGACCGAAGACGGTGGTCGTCCGGTAGTTGCGCATATAAGCGAAAGAACAGACGAGGATGATGAGCAGTGTGGTCGTTTTTGCGCCGCCGGCGGTGGAGCCGGGGCTGCCGCCCACGAACATGAGAAGAATGGTCATGAATTTGCCTGCCGGGGACATGGCGGCCACATCCACGGAGTTGAAACCGGCGGTGCGCGCCGTGGCGGAGGCAAAAAAAGCACCGAGAAGCCGCGTAAGAGGATCTTCGCCGGAAAGAGAAGCGGCAGCCTCGCTGCAGAAAAAGAAAAGCATACCGCCAAACAGCAGCGCCGCAGAGGTAAACATCACCGCTTTGGTGTGCAATGCCCAGCGACGGATTTGCAGACCGTGGTTTGCAAGATCATCCCACACCATAAAGCCGAGACCGCCGATGATGATGAGGGCGGAGAGCGTCAGGATGACCAAAGGATCATCGATATAGGAAACAAAGGAACTGTAAGGCTCCCGGATGCCCATCAAATCAAAGCCTGCGTTGCAGAAGGCGGAAACGGAATGGAAAATACCGAACCATATACCCCGAGCCCAGCCAAACTCCGGAATGAAGCGGAGGGCAAGCAGTGCGGTGCCAAGGCCTTCGCACAGTGCGGTGACGCGGAAAATGCGCCATGCCAGACGGATGACACCGCCGACATGGGTGCGGTTGATGCTCTCGGTGAGGATCTGGCGGGATCGGAGACCGATGCGCCGCCGCAGGAGCAGCAGAAAGCCCGTGGCAATGGTCATAAAGCCGAGACCGCCGATCTGGATCAGCACCAGCAGTACCGCCTGTCCGAACAACGTCCAGGTGGAGTGGGTGTCCACCGGAACGAGACCGGTGACGCAGGAGGCGGAGGTGGCGGTAAAGAGGGCATCCAGAAAAGAGATCTCAATGCCGGGACGGCGGGAAAAGGGGAGAAGCAGAAGCCCCGTGCCCGTGAGAATAAGCAGAAAAAAGCCCAGCGCAATGATCTGTGTATGTGACAGACGAAGCCTGCGGCGCACGGATGCGGCCCCCTTTCCGACGGTTTTTAACCATTATACTCCACTTTCCTTAAAAAAGGTAGCCCCCCGCGGCAAAAGAAAGAAAAAAACAAACGCCATGTTAATTTTGAACATTATTTGTGTTAAGGGCTTGCAAAGCGCGTGAAAATATAGTACAATATACGGTGGCTGATACTGAGTGAAAGGAGCGGCAGAAATGGAAGAGAGAAGACGCGCGATACTGGCCTACCTGGTCACCCATACGCGGGCGACCGTGGAAGAACTCAACGAGCTTTTCCCCGGCACCTCGGCCATGACCATCCGCCGCGATCTGGATCATTTGGAGCAGGAGGGAGAGGTCATCCGCATCCACGGCGGCGCGATGCTCAATCCCGCCCGCACCCTGCAGGAAGCCCAGTACGGAGTCCGCGAGGTGGAAAACAGGGAAGAAAAAGCCCGTATCGCCACCCTTGCGGTACGGCAGCTTGGGGATACCCGGTCGATCTATATCGATGCCGGGACCACCTGCATGGAATTTGCCCGCCGTCTCTCCGGCAGCGGACTGCTGGTCACAACATCCGGCGCGAACATCGCGGCGGAGCTTGCGGGACGCAATCCGGATATGACGGTCACCATGCTCGGCGGATCCTTGAATCCCCGCAGCCTTGCGGTTTCGGGATCCCAGTCCATCGCGCAGGTGCAGAACATCAATATCGATACTGCCGTCATGTGCACCTCGGGCTATACCCCCGGGGCGGGTTTTTCCAA
>JAFYLV010000197.1 GCA_017556885.1 Clostridia bacterium
GCCACAACTTTTGATATAATACTGACGAAGGAAGGTGCTTTTATGTCAGAAAACAAATTGCTTGATCTATCTTTTGAATTTGCCGTTGCTATTGTTAATCTTGTTGATGGGGTAACTGCGCCAAAAAGTTCATACATGACCGATCAGCTTGCAAGAGCAGGCACATCCGTTGGTGCAAATATCCACGAAGCGCAGTATGCACAGAGCAAGAAAGACTTTGTTGCGAAGTTGGAAATCGCTTTGAAAGAATCCAACGAAACCAGCTATTGGCTGAAACTGATGTGTGAAACCAATAGAATAGATACGACTACTTATCAATACACCGAAAAGCTTTGTGGTAACATTCGTAGGCTTTTGATCGCATCCTGCCGAACCGCAAAGGAGAATGCAAAATGATAACAGAAAAATCCTGCGGTGCCATTGTTTACACATGCGAGAACAGTACAATAAAATATGTAATTATCCGTTCCAAAGAAGGAATATACGGATTCCCTAAAGGTCATATAGAAGGAACAGAAAGTGAAATAGAAACCGCTTTACGCGAAATCTCAGAGGAAACAGGCTTGACTGTCCGGTTGATCGACGGTTTTAGAACTGAGGATACGCACAGCTTTATACGTAATGGTGAAGCAAGGTTGAAGCATATAGTATACTTTTTAGCTGAATATTCCGACCAAATACCAACTGCACAGGAAGCAGAGTTAAGCAGTGTGCATTTAATGGATTATGAAACTGCTATATCAGTGTTTCAGTTCCAGAGTTCAAAAAGACTTCTGACTGAAGCTCGCAATTTTCTGATGCGACAGTAGGTTTACACTACTTTTAGGCTTTCTTACCTCGTGTTATACTACTTTTGGTCAGTCTTTCGCAAAAATGAAAGCCACCCGACAGGGTGGCTTTCGCTTTGATAATGTTGACCGCAAAGATCATCCCTTTTTAAGCAATTGGGAATATACGCTGAATGCTTTCTTTTCGCTTCTGTCTCGGCGGAGAAGTCCGTATTCACTGACATCACCGGCAAGACCGTTGTCCTTGGGCCATAAGTGGTCTGCATAGAGCCAGATCGATGCGCCGTTGGCAGATCGTCTTGCACCTTCGTATTCCGCTGCAGCGGCTGCTGCCTGCACGTCCTCATCATCGGGACCGTCGAAGGAATCGCAGGTGCGGTAACCGAATTCGGTGACGATGACGGGCTTTTTGGGGAAGTCGTTGCGCAGACCGGCAACGGTTTCTGCGATGGCATCTCCGGCCTCAACGGGATCGAAATCCTTATTTTTGTTGTAAATACGGCCGAAAATGGTTCGATAGGTGTTGAAGCAGATGACGTCATCTTCGCGGAAGAAATTCTTACGTTCCTTGTGCCGCGCATGATTGGATACATGCGTTACAAGGCGTGAAGGATCCATCTGTTTTGCGATTCGGATAAGGGCATCCTGGTTACGGATGACGTTTTCCTCCGGCTCCTCGTTTTCGTTGGAAACGCTCCAAAGAATGACGGAGGGATGGCTTCTGTCACGGCGTATCATGCGGACAAGGCATTCGCGGGCAGCGCAGTAAACTGCTTCGTTGTATATCGGAGCTTCGGCTTTGTAAATACCGAGTCTGGATCCGCCGTATCCGCAAAGGGGGATCTCCACCAGCAGACAAAGACCGAGTCGGTCTGCCTCATCCAGCTCACGTACATCGTGCGGATAGTGACACATGCGGATGAAATTCGCACCGGAGGCTTTGATATTGGCAAAATCCGCGGATACCGCCGTATCGGAGGCGGCTCCGCCGGTGGCGGGATGATCTTCGTGACGGTTATAGCCGCGAAGGAAGATCTCCGAGCCGTTAAGAAGGATCTTTCCGTCCTTTGCCTCGATGGAGCGGAAGCCAAACGTGCGGATGACGCGGTCGATGACTTTATTGTCCTTCATAAGTGTAAATTCCGCGCGGTAGAGATGCGGCGCATCCGGGCTCCAGGGCGAGATATTGTTGAGAGTGATCTCGCATTCGGCGATTTCGGCTGCAGTTATGGTTTTCCGTACGAGTTCCGTCTCAACAGCATCAAGGATGCGAAGTGCAATTGTATTCGCATCACCTGCATTGCCGATCTCTGCCGTGAGGCTTGCATTACCAAGGTGATCGGCGATTACGTATGCATCACGAATGTACGTGTGCGATGTTGCATAAAGCGTTACATCACGAAGGATGCCACCGCAGTTCTTCCAGAAAAAGGAGGTAGGAAGCTGGCCGGGAACCCTGCGTACATCTACGCGTACACAAAGTTCGGTTTCGCATCCGGGGCGGACAAAATCGGTAATATCAAATTCAAAGGGGAGGAATCCCTGTTCACTGCGTCCGACAAAAGCTCCGCCGACAAAGACGGAGGCATCATAATTGACGGCATCGAAACGGAGCACGATCCGTTTTCCGCTGTAGGCACCCGGGATGGAGATACGGCGGCAGAACCAGAACACGCCCTCGGCGTAGGGACGCTCCGGAATACAGTGTGCCAAATCGGCGGGCAGTGTAACAACTCTCCCGTTCGTTGCATCAAATGCAGGACAGACCATGATCTCTGTCGGATCTTCAATCAGTCTCCAGACACCGCCAAGATCCACGGGACCTCGGATGTCATCAAATTTAGTTAACATCGTTCAAATACCTCCATGAGTATTTATAAGCTTATTTTAACATAGATTTTCCTTTCTGTATACTGTCTTTTTTACCCGACAGATTGACAAAGGTATGTTCATGTGTTATTCTTAACCGGTAGACGGAATGTTGCCTTCTGTTTATGAATTTCACCGCGAGAATTGAATCGTCGCGGTTTTTTTATGCCATTTTACCGGTCGGAGGAATCACAATGGAGCCGAATTACAAAAATAAAAAAAGATACAATACGTCAAAATATCCCATCCGCCAGCCGTTGTTTTTTACCTGGCTGATCGCTCTTTTATCCCGCATCATGCTCATCGGTAAGGACTACCGGGTGGAAAAGATCCATATGGACAGACTGAAGCCGCCGTATATGCTTCTGTCCAACCATATGTATTTCATCGATTTTGAGATTGCCGCGATGGGAACCTTTCCGCATCGAGTCAATAACGTTGTCAGTGTGGACGGATATTACCGCCGCCCCTGGCTGATGGAGCTGATCGGCTGCATCTGTAAACGAAAATTTGTCAATGACCTGCACCTTGTACGTGCCATCAATAAGGTTCTGAAGCGCGGAGACATTCTCTGCATGTATCCCGAGGCGCGCTATACCCCCATCGGAACAACGGCTTATCTGCCGGAGTCCCTCGGAAAGCTTATTAAGATGAATAAGGTGCCGGTTGTAGTTAATATTCATCACGGTAATCATCTGCATACACCGTTCTGGAATTTCCGCAAGCCCCGTAAAGTGCCGATGCACATGACCATGACGCAAATCCTGACGGCTGAGGATGTGCAGCGCATGAGCATTGAAGAGATCAATGCCGCACTGCATGAGGCATTCCGTTATGATGAGTATCGCTATCAGAAGGAAAACGGGATCAAAATTACGGAACCCTACCGCGCAGAAGGTATTCATAAGGTTCTCTATCAGTGCCCCGCCTGCGGTACGGAATCCCGCATGAACTCCGAAGGTGCGGAGATCTTCTGCGAAGTCTGCGGTAAGCGCTGGGAGTTGACGGAAGAGGGCAGCTTGCGTGCGCTTAGCGGGGAAACCGAGTTTTCGCATGTGCCCGACTGGTTTGAGTGGGAGCGCGAAAACGTCCGCCGTGAGGTGGAAAGCGGAAATTATCGGTTTGAAGATGATGTGGACGTCTACTCGCTTCCGCGCTGCTGGCGCTTTGAACACCTTGGGGATGCAAAGCTTACGCATGATGCGGAGAACGGATTCATTATCTCCGGCCGCTACAGAGAGCAGGACTGGGTTATTCAGCGCCTTCCCGGCGGCATGAACAGCCTGCATGTGGAGTATGATTACTGTTATCTGCGTCCGGAGGACTGCATCGATATCTCTACGGAAAATGACTCTTTCTATTGCTATCCCCAAAAACAGAATGTAGTCACAAAGCTTGGCTTTGCCGTTGAGGCGGCGCATCAGTTGCACCAGGCAAGGATCGCGGAGAAGAAGGCAGCTCGTAAAGCCGCGGTGAAGTAAGATGAAGAAACAGGAACTAAACCTTAACCTGAAAACACCTTACGAGTCCACTGACGATGCATGGAATGAATACCCACGGCCGCAGCTGAAGCGTGATTCCTGGATAAATCTCAACGGAAAATGGAACTTGTCCGTCAGAGATGTGACTGGTGTTGATACACCGGTCGGAGAAGTAACTGTACCTTTTCCGCCGGAGTCGCGTTTATCCGGTATTTCCCGTACGCTTGAAAAGGGGGAACGTTGGGTATATTCCCGCAGCTTTGCTCTTTTGGATTCGTTTAACTCTGGGCGCATCCTACTGCATTTTGGCGCGGTGGACCAGATCGCGGAGGTTTTTGTAAACGGAATCCGTTCGGCTGCGCATATCGGAGGTTACCTGCCCTTCAGTGTTGATATTACGGATGTATTGAAGGAAGGGGAGAACCATCTGACTGTCGTTGTTGCGGATGATCTTTCCCTTGATTTTCCGTATGGGAAGCAGCGCCGTAAGCGTGGCGGTATGTGGTATACTCCGATTTCCGGTATCTGGCAAACGGTTTGGATGGAACATGTTCCGGAATCCTATATCCGGGATATCCGAATCACCCCGTCGCTCGACCGAGTCCGGATCGAATTCTCCGGCGGAGCCGAGCAGAAATACATTTCGATTCCCGATGCCGGAATCTCTGCGGATTTCCATGGTGACGTATTTGAAACCGAGATCCGTATGCCGCATCATTGGAGTCCGGAGGACCCGTTCCTGTACCGGTTTACGGTAAGTGCCGGGGAAGACCGCGTGGAATCTTATTTTGCACTCCGTACGGTTTCGGTGGAGATTCGGGATAAGATGCCGGTCATCTGCTTAAACGGCAAGCCGTTTTTCTTCCACGGCCTTTTGGATCAGGGATATTTCAGTGACGGAATCTATATGCCCGGAGGCCCCGAAGGGTTCCGCGATGATATCCGGAATGCAAAGAAGTTTGGTTTTAATATGCTTCGAAAGCATATTAAGGTCGAACCCGATATCTTCTACTACGAGTGTGACCGACTGGGTATGCTCGTTTTTCAGGATATGCCCAACAGTGGCCGGTACCGTTATCTTATGGATACGGTTCTGCCAACATTTGGACTGAAATACAGCTTACCCCGAAGGGCTTCGAAAACTCGCCGCTGCGCCTTTGAAAGCATGTCCCGAGAGATTGTACACAGACTGTACAATCACCCGTCCGTAGTCTATTATACCGTATTTAACGAGGGCTGGGGGCAGTACGATACCACACGTGTCTACCGCGAATTGAAGGCATTGGATCCTTCACGCGTATGGGATGCCGCGTCCGGCTGGTTCAAGGGCGGAGAAAGTGACGTTATTTCCGAGCACGTCTATTTCCGTAAAATTCGGCTGCGGCCGCATAAGCAACGCCCTCTGGTTTTGTCGGAATTCGGCGGCTATTCCTGCCGTATCGACGGACATTGCTTTAACAACTCGAAAAATTACGGTTACTCAACCTGTCGGGATGTAGCTTCCTTTACGGATGCCCTGAAAAAACTTTATCTCGACGAGATCGTTCCCTCGGTCCGTAATGGTCTTTGCGCCGCGGTGTTAACGCAGCTTTCTGATGTTGAGGATGAGACCAACGGACTTCTTACCTATGACCGCGAGATTCTTAAGCCGGATCAAAGCGTTATGCTCTTTATCGCAAAGACCCTTTATAGCACATTCCGGGATACACACGGCAAAAAATAATACGGTCAAGGATATACGCGAAACTACGGAGGTATAGAATATGCATGTTTATCCGGTACAACCCTGCGAGCTGAAGTGTGAAGACTATCGGGTGTTCCTTAACGGAGTGGAGGTATGTCTTGATTCTGCCCGAGTATCTGCTGTCCCTTTTAACCGCCGTTGGCCGGGACATCAGCGCCAGATCGAGCAGACCGAGCTGTGCAACTTTCTTTCGTTCTGCGTGGATTCTCCGGTTGAGATTGCGGTTATTCCGAATAAACCCTTCGATCCGGAAAACGTAGAAATCCGTCCGGCATCGCTTGGTATTGTTCCGCTTATCGCCAATGGAGTGATTCGTTTTACTTTGCCGAAGGCAGCATACTTTACTCTGGAGCCGTGGGGACGGCACAGTGCACTGCATTTCTTTGCGGATCCACCGGCGGATTACCGTTATTCGCCTGCCGAAAAGATCCGTTATTTTGCGCCTGGCGTACACGACGCGGGTCTCATTGAACTGAAAAGCGGAGAGACGCTTTATATTGACGAAGGTGCGCTCGTCTACGGCCGTGTTCTGGCCGAAGATGCGGACGATATCGCGATCCTTGGACGCGGTATTCTCGATAACAGCCGCGAGAAGGAGACCATTCTCTTTGAGATCAACGCGGAGAATAACGATGCCGACGTTGGAAATGCATCCCGAACCCATACGGTAGAACTGCGCTACTGCGACCGTGTGAGGATCGAAGGCATCACCATCCGTGATTCCCTTTGCTATAATATCAAACCCTCCGGCTGCCGGGATATGGAGATCAGCCATGTCAAGCTGATCGGTAACTGGCGCTTTAATTCCGATGGAATCGATATGCATAACTGCGAACACGTGCATATCCATGATTGCTTTATTCGTACCTTCGATGATTCGATCTGCATCAAGGGTTTTGACTTTTTCTATGCCGCAGACCCGGAGCAGGCAACACACAATGCGATCTATCACAACGGTGAAGTTTTCGATACCTTTAAGGATGTTCTCGTGGAACGCTGTACCGTCTGGAACGATTGGGGCATCTGTCTGGAGATCGGGGCAGAGACCCGGGCAGAGGAGATCTGTAATATCACCTTCCGAGACTGTGATGTCATCCATACCACCTCGCTTGTGCTGGACTGCTTCAATGCCGACTATGCCGAGGTACACGATCTCGTCTATGAAAAC
>JAFYLV010000198.1 GCA_017556885.1 Clostridia bacterium
GTTCCTCTTCCGAGTACGTAGAGTCGGAGAGCTTGTAGCGCGCATAAAGCTTGTTCATCAGCTCATCTGCGGTGACCGAAGTATTCCATTTCAGACGCTCTAGGAATTTCATCAAATCACGGCGGGCAGAATGCTGCACGGTACCCATGAATTGGAAGGGTGCAAAGGTCACGGGGAGAGTATCGGAGTACGTCTCGCCGCGGGCGTTCATGATGTCGATCAGCCGCAGGATGGTTGCATTCTGATCTTCGCGTTTCCAGTCCGGATAACGGAAAACGATCGAATAGGTGACCTCGTTGGAAACCAGTGGGCGTCCCTTGGTATCGTAGATCAGACCTCTCGCGGCGCTGACCTTTGTGGTGTAGGTCGAGCCCGTGTTGACATAAAGGCTTGTTTCGTCTCCGGCTTCAACAATGCTGAGACGGAAAAGGGTAATAACAAGCACCAGCATCACAAAAGCGGTGATGCCGGCAAGAATTCGATTATGAAGTCGGGAGGAAAAGAGGTTTCTCATGATTGTACCTTGTATGTCTTCAGACTTCGGAATGTTTACGATGGATATGCTGCAGAATAAGGATGAAGGGAAGCGCAGTTACAGAGGAAAGCAGGGAAGCCGGGATGGCATCTGTGAATACGGACAGTAATCCTGCTCCGTCAATAAAAATGTGCAGGATCAGTACACGCAGAATCTCGCCAAGGATGAATGCGGATGCGGATAAGATCATAGCAGAGGGAAGGCTCTGATGGACCCAGTTCGTCAGCACGCGTCCGACAAGATAGGATGCAAACATGAGCATGACGGAGTACCAGAAAAGCGCAGTGCCGCAGGAAACATCCAGAACCAGACCGCAGGCAAGACCGAAAAATACGCCGAAAGGTGCACTTTCAATCATGGACAGAGCGATCACGGTGCAGGGAATCGGAAGCAGGATAAAACCGAATACGGGGAGATTTGCAAAGAAAAGCTCTTGCAGAAGAAACATGAATACAAAGGTCAGCGAATAGAGCAGTATCTTATGGAGCTTTTCTTTACCGCTCATATATGCTGCCTCCTTTGAAATTTACTGTTTCGGTACGTTTTTGAAATCGGTTACAAAAAATACGGTACTGACCTCGGAGATGTCTACTTTTGGCCGAAGAATGGCGGTACGGGACTTTCCGTTATCCGCAAGGCTCGTGGATTCTACGGAGCCGATGACCAACCCTTTCGGATAAATACCGCCGAGGCCGGAGGTCACAACCGTTTCTCCGATAGAGATCTCCGCATCTGCGGGAAGAAGGGTGAGCCGTAAAAGGCCGTCGTTCATCAAATCATGGCTTCCTTCGGCGACGCCCGTGTAACGGCTGCGGCTGAGCAGTGCACTGCAGGACATTCCGCTGTCAACAAGCGTGGTGATGCGGCAGGACGTCAGGTCAACGGATGAGACAAAGCCTACAAGCCCTTCCGCGGTTATAACGGCATCGTAGACGGAAATGCCGTCCGCAGTTCCGACATCCGCGGTCAAAACACGGCTCCAGGTCTGGCCGCCGTGACTGATGATATCACCCATCTGCAGGGTATATTGGACATCCGTCCCCATGATACCGAGAATGGCGCGCATGGCTTCATTTTCGTCTGCCTGATGTTCCAGCTCGCGAATCTCGGCCTCAAGCTTTGCAAGTTCCTCGCGCAGTTGCTCGTTTTCCTCGCGCAGGATATCATTCTCACCAAGTCCGGAGAAGAGACGGTGGGTAAAATCTCCGATGGCGGTGGCGGATTTCTGGACGGGATGTATGAGTGCGCTGACAACGTTGTGTATCGGTCCGGATCGGTTTTCGGAAAGGAGACTTGCTGCGGTGAAGACGGTCAAAAGCAGCGTGATCGCAAGGATCGCAATAAAAAGCCGGCTTTTTAAAAGCTGCCGCATGGATTATTCTCCTTTCAAAATGAGTTGATCGATGCTGAAACCAGCGGATGTGAGTAAATCGGTCAGCAGATGGACAGGAAGTCCGACAACATTGTTGTAATCACCGGAAATGTTCTGCACAAAGTAGGCGCCAAGATCCTGAATTCCGTAGGAGCCGGCTTTTCCGTCGGAAAGACCGCGGTCAACATAGGCGGAAATAGCCTTGTCGCTTAATTTGCGGAATGTGACCTCCGTGGATGCGGTACCGGAAAATTCGGTGTCATTGCATTTGATACAAACGCCGGTCAGTACACGATGTGTGTTTCCGGAAAGTGCGCGGAGCATAGACTTTGCATCTTCGCGGTCTGTGGGTTTTCCAAGCAGCCGGCATTCGAGCAGAACGAGGGTGTCTGCGGCGATGACCCAGCGCCCGGGAAATTTCGCTGCACCGGCCGAAGCTTTACGGCAGGCAAGGATGCGAACGGCATCCTCGGGTCCTGCATTGGCGGGGATATCCTCACAAACGTCGCTTGGATGCACCTCGAAGGGGAGACCAAGCTGATTCAAAATATCCTGCCGCCTTGGAGAGGCGGAGGCAAGAATAAAAGCTTCCATGCTTTCAGCGGATCTGTCCGCAGCCGGAAATCACGGTCTTTTCGCAGGTCAGAGCCTCCAGCGCGAAGGGACCGCGGACGTGCAGCTTCTGGGTAGAAATGCCCATCTCCGCGCCAAGTCCGAACTCGCCACCGTCGGTAAAGCGGGTGGAAGCATTGACATATACGGCAGCGGAGTCAATTTCCTGCTGGAAACGACGGGCATTGGCATAATTTTCTGTGATAATTGCCTCGGAATGGTGCGTGGAGTGCTCGTTAATGTGATGGATCGCTTCGGAAATATCGGAAACGACCTTCACAGAGAGAATATAGTCGTTGTATTCGGTGTAAAAGTCTTCGTCGGTTGCGGGCTTTGCCTCCGCAAGAATGGCGCAGGTCTCGGCACATCCTCGGAATTCCACGCTATGATCGGAAAGGTGAGCATAGGCAAGAGGCAGGAATTCTTCTGCCATATCCCGGGCAACCAGAAGGCTCTCACATGCGTTGCAAACGGAGGGACGGGAGCATTTTGCATTGTGAAGGATATTCAGCGCCATTTCGATATTACAGCCGGAATCTACATAAACGTGGCAGTTGCCGGAACCGGTTTCAATATAGGGGACACGGGCGTTTTCAACCACGGAACGGATCAGTCCGCGTCCGCCGCGGGGAATGAGAACGTCGATGCCGCCGACGGCATTCATCATTGCCGTGGCGCTCTCCCGTGTTGCATCGTCCACAAGCTGGAAGCAGTCCTCGGGAAGTCCCGCTGCGGCAAAGCCGCGGCGAATGGCGGCCGCGGTCACGCGGTTTGTGCGGATGGCATCTTTGCCACCTCGCAGAATGCAGGCATTGCCCGATTTCAGACAGATGGAGGCCGCATCTGCGGCCACGTTGGGGCGGGATTCACAAATCATGCCGACAACGCCGATGGGAGTGCGTACCCGGCGGATCTCAAGCCCGTTGGGGCGCGTGATGCTGCCGCTGCCGCCGCCGACGGGATCGGGGAGTGCGGCAATGGAGATAAAAGCATCCGCCATGGCATGGACGCGTTTTTCATCCAGAGAAAGTCGGTCGCACATGACCTTTGCCATACCGGCGGAAAGGGCAGCTTCTACATCCTCACGGTTTGCGGCGAGAATTTCGGGCATCGCCGCGCGAACTGCTTCGGCTGCAGATAACAAAGCCCGGTCTTTGATTTCGGTGGAGGCCGTCATCAGGGTGTGGGAGGCAGTTCTTGCTTTTTTACAGAGCGGATTTATGTCAAACATAGGTATAATTTCCTCGTGTTAAACTTAGAGTTTGCCAAAAAAAGTTCCGTTGGCGCGGCCCTCAAGGATTTCGCTGATAATGGAGGGATCTTCGCCGGAGGCAATGAACATATCAATTCCTGCGCCCATGGCGATATCTGCGGCGACGAGCTTTGTGTGCATGCCGCCCGTGCCTCCGGCAGTACCTGCACCGCCTGCGGCCGCCCGCATCTCGGGGGTGATCTCGTTTACCGTCCGGATAAGCTTTGCATCGGGATTGGTGCGGGGATTCGCATCGTAAAGACCCTCAATATCGGAGAGGATGATGAGCAGATCTGCGCCGCACACGGTGGAAACCACGGCAGAGAGTGTATCGTTGTCACCAAAGGAGGTAACATGTTCCAGCTCCTTGACGGAAACGGTGTCGTTTTCGTTGACGATGGGGACAACGCCGTATTCAAAGAGCCGTGAAAAGGTGTTGGTAACATTTTCGCGGGTGCCGCTTTCTTCCATAACGTCGCGGGTGAGCAGAAGCTGCGCCACCTTGTGGCCGTATTCGGAGAAAAATTTGTCGTAGATGTGCATAAGCGTGCACTGTCCGACGGCCGCGGCTGCCTGCTTGTCGGGTAGGGCGGTGGGCTTTGAGGGGAGTCCAAGCTTGTCAACGCCTACGCCAACGGCACCGGAGGTGACGATGACGACCTCGCGTCCGCTGTTTTTTAAATCGCAGGAGGCGCGTACCAGACGTTCGATTCGGGCGAGGTTGAGCCCTCCGCCGGGATGGGTAAGGGTAGAGGTTCCTACTTTGATGACAATGCGCTTATATTCTTTTAAAGACATGAAAACACCGGCTTTCTTAGGTTAGCGATCGTTCGGATTTGCACCGCAGCATTTTTTATACTTTTTGCCGCTGCCGCAGGGGCAGGGATCGTTGACGCCGATCTTCTGCTTGCGGATGGGCTGGGCGGGTGCTTTCTTCTCCGGTTCACCGTTGGTCTGTTCAGCACGGGTCTCGCGCGCCACGCGCTTGCGCTCCATTTCCGAGGAGCGGTCAATGCGGAATGTCAGCAGGTGACGAACGGTTTGCTCGCGGATATCATCGATCATGGCCTCAAACATATCAAAGCCTTCATGCTTGTAGGCGACGACGGGATCGTCGTTGCCGTAGGCACGCAGTCCGATGGAGGATCGGAGATCCTGCATCGCATCGATATGATTCATCCAGTTGAGATCCACGGAACGCAGCAGGATAATGCGCTCGATCTCACGCATTTTCTCTGCACCGATTTCCTTTTCCTTCGCTGCTATGCGGGCACGGATCTGATCGCCAAGGATATTGCGGCAGCCGTCCTGGGAGAAGTCCTCAATGGCAGAAAGCTCCATGCTGAAGGTACCCTCAGCAACATAGAGAGGCTCGGCGATCTCCCGCAGACGGTGCAGATCCTCGGGATCCATATAATCCTTGGTACCGAAGGCCTCACCGGTGATGCGGGCTGCAACGGAATCAATCATTTTATCAATGGAGGGACGAACATCCTCGCCGTCAAGAACGCTCATACGCTGCTTGTAAATGAGATCGCGCTGGACGTTCATCACATCGTCATACTCAAGCACGTGTTTGCGTATGCCGAAGTTCTTGGATTCCAGATTCTTTTGGGCCGTCTCGATGGCACCGGTGAGCATCTTGTTGTCAATGGGGGTGTCCTCATCAAA
>JAFYLV010000199.1 GCA_017556885.1 Clostridia bacterium
CATTCGCTGGTGGAGGAGATGCTCAGCCGTGGTGAGCTGACCCGCGAGGAGGCAAAGGTGTATCCAAACCGAAACCTCATCACCCGTGCCGTCGGTACCGAAGCGGATGTAAAAACCGATTTATTCGAGATCCCGCTGTATAAGGATGAATATATTCTGATTTGTACCGACGGATTGACCAACTGTGTCGATGAGCAGGAGATCCTCTATGAGGTCGCAAATGTCGAGGATACGGATTCCTGCTGCGATCGTCTCATTGATATCGCCATGCAGCGCGGCGCACCGGACAATGTTTCGGTGGTACTTCTGAAGATTTAGGAGATACGGTTATGGATAAATATCTTGGCAGTGTACTTTCCTCCCGTTATGAGATTCTTGAGATCATCGGCAACGGTGGAATGTCTGTTGTATATAAGGCCCGTGATCTGCGGCTTAACCGTCTGGTTGCAATTAAGATCCTGAAGGACGATGCCTTTGCAGATGAAGAGCTGCGCCTGCGCTTCCGTACGGAATCTGAGGCGGTCGCTCAGCTCAACCATCCGAATATTGTCAATATTTTTGACGTCAGTTCCACCGATGATATGGAATATATCGTTATGGAGCTTATTGACGGCATTACGCTTCACCAATATATGAAGAAGCGCGGAACCTTACCGATGAAGGAAGTACTTTTCTTTGTCTCGCAGATTCTGAAGGCACTGGATCATGCCCACAACCGAAATATCGTTCACCGCGATATTAAACCCCAGAATATGATGCTTCTGCGCGACGGTACGCTGAAGGTTACCGATTTCGGAATCGCACGTATCACGTCAAAGCAGAAGACACTGACCAATAATGCCTTTGGATCCGTGCATTATATTGCGCCCGAGCAGGCAAGGGGAGAGCAGACCGACGGCAGAACGGATATCTATTCCGTCGGCGTTATTCTCTACGAGATGCTGACCGGTCGGCTTCCCTTTGAGGGAGATTCCCCGCTTGCCATTGCGATTCAGCATCTGAATTCCACACCGGTTTCTCCCAGCGAAATCAATCCGGATATTCCCAAGTCCTTTGAGGGTATCGTTATGAAGGCCATGTCTGTCATGCCGGAACAGCGGTATTCCAATGCCATGTCCATGCTCGCCGATTTTGAGGAATTTAAGGCAAATCCCAACATGACCGTACGTCAGGAGATCATGGAGGACGAGCCTGAGTTTGAAACCAAGAAGATCGAAAAGCTGACCGGACTTGAAGGCGGCGAGGCGGCCGATGCCGTTACCGCCGGAAATGAGGAGAAAATGGCGAAGCGCAGAACAAAGAAGAAATCCCGTTTGTTCCCGGGCGGCGTTGCGGCACCGGTTATTGCGGGCATCGTAACGACGGTGCTTTTGGTTGGACTTGCGGTTACGGCAGTCGTGTGGGCGTTCTCCAGCGGCGGTGCGGATAATGTTACGCTTCCGAAACTTGAGGGTATGACCCTTGCCGAGGCGCAGGCTTTTCTTGCCGCAGACTCCAGATTTGCAAACCTGAACATCGTTTGTGAAAGCGAGCGCAACGACACCACCGTTCCTAAGGGACAGATCATTGAAATGAAACCTAAGATGGGCACGGTTGTCCGCGATACCTCTACGGTCAATGTTGTGGTTTCTCTTGGCCCGCTTACGGTTCTTTTGAATGATGTTTCCGGTAAGACCACCATTGAAGGAACAAACGCTCTTAAGACGTACCTTGCCTCCAACGGCCTTTACGGCTTGTCTTATCAGAATAAGTATGAGTCCTCCGATACCTTTGCCAAGGATACCATCATCCGGACTGAGCCTGAGGCCGGTAAAGAGGTCAAAGCCGGCGATATTATCTATATCGTCATCAGCTCCGGTCCTGATATTGAGGAAATTCCCATGCCGAATTTGCTTGGTTTGGATGTAGAGGCGGCAAAGAGCCTTCTTTCCGATAATAAGCTGACCTGGGAGGTTATTGAGCAGTATTCCGATCTGCCTGTCGGAACTGTCATCATGCAGAGCGTTGCCAAGGATACTATGATTGCACAGACCAGTGTCGTGCAGATCACCGTAAGCAAGGGACTGGAGGAAGACGTAGAGGACGATCCTCAAATCGGCGGAACGGTTCAGACCACTTACGTTTTCAAAGTTGAGATCCCTGCGCACAGTGCAGAATATTCCGTTAAGATCATGCAGGACGGCAATGAGGTCTATAACAGTGCACATGGCCCGGATGCCGAAGAGATATCTGCGATCCTCGTAGGTATGTCCGGAGGAGCCTCCAGCGTCGTTGTGCTGGTCAACGACGATATTTGGTCCACGGAAACCGTGCAATTCCGCTGATGGCTGATAAAATTCTCTGTGGGCGAGTCATCTCCAACCGCTCCAGCGGCGATATCCACGTACTCTGCAATGAAAGCATTTTTCGCTGCAGGGCATTGGGGAAGCTTCGCCGTGATCCCCCTGTCCCTGGCGATCTTGTTTCCGTTCGGTGCGAGACGGAGGATGTGGGAACGGTTTTGGAGATCCTTCCACGTAAAAACCGTCTTACGCGTCCTGCGGTTGCCAACGTTGACCGGCTGATCCTGGTTGTTAGTGAGGCGGAGCCCGCCACCGACCGGCGATATATCGATCATATGAGCGCGATGGCCGCATATATGGGTGCTGAGACCGTCCTTTGCATCAATAAATGTGATGTTGCCGATGGTGAGTGCTTGCGGGCGGTGTATGAAAAAGCCGGATTCCGTACGGTTTCTGTCAGCGCGTTGCGGGGAGAAGGGATCGAACTCCTTACTTCCTTTTTGACGGATGGTGTTACGGTATTTGCCGGAAACTCCGGTGTCGGCAAATCAAGTATTTTGAATCGGCTTCTGCCCGGCGTTGAGCTTGCCACCGGTGAGCTCAGCCGAGGGATCGGCCGAGGAAAGAATACGACCCGGCATGTTACGCTGCATACGTCAGGCTACGGAGGCTTTGTCTGCGATACCCCCGGATTTTCTACTTTTGATCCGATTGAGATGGGTATGACGGATATTGACCGTCTTCCGTTGTGCTTTCCGGAGTTTGTTGACAGGTTGAGCGGTTGCCGCTATACCGACTGCGGCCATACCACGGAAGAGGATTGTGCTATTGTTGATGCGGTCCGGGCCGGTGAGATCGATGCAGATCGGCATGCCTGCTATGTGGAGTTGTTTCACACGCTGAAAGACTATCAGCGAAGAAACCCCGAGTTATTCCGTAAAAATCAGCGAATCTGACTGCAAGGAGTGAACCTTGTTATGAATACAGTTTCCTTTCCGGCCTTTGGAATCGAGTTGGAACTCAACCGCGTTGCCTTTACGATCGGCTCTTGGCCGGTATACTGGTACGGGATTATTATTGCTTGCGGCTTTGCCCTCGCAGTGATCTATGCCTCTGTTCGTGCAAAAAAAACGGGGCTTTCCCCGGATACTTTGCTGGACGGTGTGCTTATCGGAGCCCCTGTCGGAATTATCTGCGCTCGGTTATACTACTGTCTTTTTCATTTCTCTTCGTATGCCGAAAATCCGGCATCTATCGTCCGGATCTGGGACGGTGGACTTGCGATTTACGGCGGTGTGATCGGTGCTTTTCTGACGGTGATTATTTTCTGCCGTGTTAAGAAGATATCCACCGGAAATCTTCTGGATCTTTTGGCTATGGGGCTTCTTATCGGTCAGTCCATAGGCCGTTGGGGGAATTTCTTCAATGCAGAGGCATTTGGCCGCGATATTATCGCCGCAGCTGACGGAAGCCTGCCCTTCTATGCAATGATCCTATCCAATCATCCGCACGCCGCGGTCCACCCCTTGTTTCTGTATGAATCCTTGCTCAATGCAGTTCTGTTTATCGCGCTTCACTTTTTCTTTAATAAGCGCAAGTTTAATGGAGAGATCTTCCTTCTGTATATGGCGGGCTACGGACTGATTCGATCCTTCACCGAAGGGATACGCGGAAACGACGCGCTGCTTATCTGGAACACGAACATTCGCGTGTCCCAGCTGCTTGCGGTGCTCTTTACGATCGGATCCCTTGCGGTACTATTTTTTATTCTTTACAAACGGCGTTCGGTAAAAAACGAAGCTGCTTTTGAAGATATGATGACAACGATTAACAATGAAGAAGGTAATGAATAATGGCTATTTTAATGGACGGAAAGGCGCTTGCCGAAAAGCGCCGCGGAGAGATCGCGCTCAAAGCAGAAAAGCTTAAGGAGCTTGGCGTTGAGCCTGCTCTTGCGGTGATCCTTGTGGGAGATGATCCTGCATCCGAACTGTATGTTCGAAATAAGCACAAAGCCTGTGAGCGCTGCGGAATCAAGAGCCTGCAGTATGCGCTGCCTGCCGATACCACCCGTGAGCAGCTGGATGCGCTGGTCGATGAGCTGAACGCAGATCCCTCTGTCAGCGGTATTCTGATCCAGTCTCCGCTGCCGAAAGGTCTTCCGGAGCGTGAGATCGTTGCGCGTATTTCTCCCGATAAGGATGTGGATGCGTTCCATCCTGAGAATGTTGGCCGTATCATGCGTGGAGATTATTTGATGCGTCCCTGCACGCCCGCCGGTGTTATGGATTTCTTTGAGGAATATGATATTCCTCTCGCCGGCAAGGAGGCTGTGGTCGTCGGTCGGTCCGATATCGTCGGAAAGCCCATGGCTATGCTGCTTCTCCAGGCCAATGCAACGGTTACCATCTGCCATTCCAAGACGGCCGATCTCGGTGAGGTTACACGCCGTGCGGACGTGCTGGTGGTTGCCGTTGGTCGTGCCGGACTTATCCGCGGCGATATGATCAAGCCCGGTGCCTGTGTGATCGATGTTGGTATGAACCGCGTAGACGGTAAATTTGTCGGCGATGTTGCCTTTGATGAGGCGGAAAAGGTCGCCGGTTACATCACGCCGGTTCCCGGCGGAGTCGGCCCTATGACAGTCACCGAACTGATGGAGAATACCGTAACCGCTGCTGCTGCGCAGAACGGTATCAAGCTTTAAATGGCTAAGAAGATCGTTGTGATCGGTGCCGGTCCCGCGGGAATGATGGCAGCAATCGCGGCAGCTGAAGCCGGTGCCGAGGTGACGATCCTTGAGCGGAATCCACGTCCCGGCAGGAAGCTTGCCATCACAGGCAAAGGTCGCTGTAATGTGACCAATGCATGTGAAATGCGAGAGTTTCTGACCCATGTTACCTCTGACCCAAGATTCCTTTATAGCACACTGTCTGCTTTTTCCTGTGCGGATGTGATGCAATTTGTGGAAGAACTTGGTGTTCCACTGAAGGTTGAGCGCGGCGCAAGAGTTTTTCCTGTGTCTGACCGGGCGCAGGATGTGGTTGATGCATTTTGTGCAGAGATGCGAAGACATGGAGTAAATCTTGTCTGCGACCGAGCAACGGCGCTTGAATATGACTGCGAGGGAAGACCCTCTGCGGTCGTCGGTGAAGCCGGAAAATATCCCTGTAATGCGGTGATCATTGCCACAGGCGGTTGCTCCTATCCGCTGACCGGATCCACAGGTGACGGCTATATCTTTGCCCGCGCTGCCGGACATACGGTTATCCAACCGCGTCCCTCTCTGGTGCCTCTTGTTTCTCCGGATCGTTTCTGCGCCGACTGTATGGGACTGTCTCTGCGGAATGTCCGTGTCACGCTATTCCGTGAGGATAAAGAGATTTATTCCGATTTTGGCGAGATGCTCTTTACGCATTTCGGCTTGTCCGGTCCCTGTATCCTTTCTGCATCCACCCGAATGGAGAAGAAGGGGCGATATCGTGTGGTTATCGATTTGAAACCTGCCCTTACCGATGCACAACTGGATGCCAGAATTCTACGTGAGATCGATGAGAGTCCTCGGCGCGAGCTGCGCGGTCTTCTGCGGACGCTTGTTCCCGGGAAAATGTTAGATCCTTTTATTGTCCGTAATGGATTTGATGCAAATAAACGATCCGCAGAGCTTTCGCGTGGTGACAGAGAAGATATCATTCGTGCACTTCGTGAGCTGACGATTCCGATCAGCGGCATGCGCCCAATTGACGAGGCGATTGTCACTGCCGGTGGAGTCAATACGCGCGAGATTGACCCGAAAACCATGGAGTCCAGGAAAATTAAAGGACTGTATTTTGCCGGTGAGGTCATGGACGTATCTGCGGAGACCGGCGGTTACAATCTGCAGATCGCCTTTGCCACCGGCCGCGCCTCCGGTATTGCCGCTGCAAATGAATTTTAATTATGGATGGGTGTAGTACATATGGAAAAGACATACCGTATCGCCATTGACGGCCCCTCGGGTGCCGGAAAATCTACCATATCCCGCCAAGTTGCTGCGGAGCTCGGAATCCTCTATGTGGATACCGGTGCGATCTACCGCGCGGTTGGGTTGTTTATGCTCCGTGCAGGGGTTGACCCTTCGGTTGCTGAAGCGGTAGCGCCAAAGCTTTCTTCTGTATCTGTACGCCTTGCCTATGACGGACGCGGGCAGCGTATTTTCCTCGGAGATGAGGATGTGTCCGATCTGATCCGTACCCCCGATGCCTCGCGTGCGGCATCGCAGGTTTCCGCTCATCCCGTAGTCCGCGAGTTCTTGCTGGAGATGCAGCGCGATATTGCGCGACATTCCAGCTGCATTATGGATGGTCGCGATATCGGTACGGTCGTTCTGCCGGATGCCGAACTGAAAATATTTCTGACTGCAGATGCGGAAGATCGTGCCCGCCGCCGTTGCTTAGAACTCTCGGAGCGCGGAACCCCTCAGGCCTTTGATGACGTATTGCGGGATATGATCGAGCGTGATGAACGCGATAAAAATCGTCCGGTAGCCCCCCTTCGTCAGGCAGATGACGCCGTTCTTTTAGATACCACCGGAAATGAGCTGGAGGATAGCATTGCGGCTGTGCTCAAGATCGTCCGGGAGAAATTTGCGGAGTTATAAAAATGTATCGGATTTTGGTTTGGTTGGTTTCTTTTGCCTATAAGATTGCCTTTCGTTACCAGCTTCGCGGTGTTGAAAATGTGCGCGGTAAAGGACCGTTTATCATCTGTCCCAATCACGAGCAGGCGGACGACCCCTTTTATGTTATGTTTGCAACGAGTCCGGAACGTCTTGCCCTGATGGCGAAACACGAACTGTTTGAATATTGCAAGCTTTTTTCAGATTTTCTTTCCTGGGGCGGTGCTTTCCCGGTTAACCGGGATAAGAACGGTCTTTCTGCGGTTAAAACTGCCATCATGGCCCTGCGAAAAGGGAAGAAGGTCGTCATTTTCCCGGAAGGAAGACGTGTCCACGAGGGAGAATCTCACGACCCGTTGGGTGGCGTAGCTATGCTTGCCCTGCGTGAGAAGGTGCCTCTGTTGCCGGTCAATATCCATCGGAGAAAGGGCTTTGTCTGGCGTAAGGTCATTGTCACATTCGGTGAGCCGGTGAGCTATACCTGCGAGGGGAAGCCGGACCGCGCGGATTATGACCGTGTCTCGCAGGATTTGATGGATCGCATCTGGGCATTGGAACCGAAAAAATGAAGATAACCGTCGATGAAAATGCCGGCTTCTGCTACGGTGTTCAGAGAGCGGTGGATACGGCCTTTGAAGCAGCAACACTACCCGGTGATGTTTGGTGTCTTGGGAAACTCATTCATAACGATGACTGCATGAGGCGGTTATCCGAGAAGGGGATTTGTGTTGCCAAATCTCCGGGAGAGATCCCGGACGGAGCGTATGTCATTATTCGTGCGCACGGTGAACCGCAGAATACCTATGAGGTTTTGCAGGACAAAGGTTGTACGGTTATTGATTCTACCTGCAGATTCGTCGAAAAAATTCACAAAATTGCAAAGAACAAAAGTGATGAAGGGTGTATAATAATTATCATCGGCGACAGAGATCATCCGGAGGTTCGAGGAATCCTCGGACACTGCAGGATTGGTTATACGGTTGCGGATGATACGGATGTCACGTCCCTTTTCGACACGATTCCTGCGGATTCACCGGTCTGTGTGGTATCCCAAACAACCGCCGGTCGAAAAAATGCAGAAAATATTGCGGCAAAATTAAAAAACCACTATACAAATTGCGAAATATTTGATACAATATGTAATGCGACTTCTCGGAGGCAGTCTTCGGCGGCGGAACTTGCAGCGCAATGTGACGGCATGATCGTCATTGGCGGCAAAGATAGCTCCAATACCCGCAGGTTGTATGATGTTTGTCGCGAGCTCTGTGAAAACACTGTAATGGTGGAGAATGCAGAGGAATTGGATGCAGACCGCTTTTCGGGCTGCAAACATATCGGAATCACTGCAGGTGCATCTACACCTGCGTGGATAATAAAGGAGGTTCACTCAAAATTATGAGCGAAGAAATCAAGAACACCACGGAGAACGTGGAAAGCTTTGCGGAGCTGCTGGAGAACTCTATTATTACTATACATACAGGGGAAAAGGTTGTCGGTACCGTTACGCACGTTGGCGCAACTGAGATCCAGCTGGATCTCGGCACCAAGCATGCCGGCTATATTTCTGCTGACGATTATAGCGATAATAGCTCTCTGAAGCTCGATGAGGTCGTCAAGGTTGGCGACGAGATCGAGTGCATCGTTGTCAAGGTCAGCGATGTCGAAGGTACTGTCACCCTCTCCAAGAAGCGTCTTGACGCTGTCAAGGGCTGGGAGATCGTTGAGCAGGCTGCTGAGAATCACGAGACCGTTGAGGGTTACGTTTCCGAAGAGAATAAGGGCGGCCTCGTTGTCAGCGTTAACGGCGTTCGTGTCTTTGTTCCTGCTTCTATGACCGGCGTGCCCAAGGGCCAGCCCCTCACCGACATGCTCAAGAAGACCGTTAAGCTGAAGATCACCGAGATGAACCGTGGCCGCCGCCGCATCATCGGTTCCATCCGCGACGTCAATGCGGAGGCTCGCAAGGCCGCTGCTGCCGCTGTTTGGGCTGAGATCGAGGTCGGTAAGGTTTACGAGGGTACCGTTAAGTCCCTGACCAGCTACGGCGCTTTTATCGACATCGGCGGCGTGGATGGCATGTGCCACATCACCGAGCTTGGCTGGGGCCGCTACAAGACTCCCGCTGATGTTGTCTCCGTTGGCGATAAGCTCACTGTTCGTGTTATCAATCTCGACACCGAGAAGAAGAAGATCTCTCTGTCCTGCAAGGATCCTGCCCAGAATCCCTGGACTCTCTTTGTTGGCCAGTATGCTGTCGGTTCCGTTGCCGAGGTTACTGTCAACAAGCTGATGCCCTTCGGTGCATTCGCTGAGATCATCCCCGGTGTTGACGGCCTGATCCACATCTCCCAGATCGCCGATCGTCGCATCGGTCGTCCCGGTGAGGTTCTCTCCGAGGGCCAGAAGGTCGAGGCTAAGATCATCAACATCGACGAGGAGAACCACAAGGTTTCCCTTAGCATCCGCGCTCTTCTTGAGAACGCTGATGAGGCTGATGAGGCTGACGCTGAGTAATTTAGCATGAATACCAACAGAGGCTCAAATTGTTTTGGGCCTCTGTTTCTTTTTCTTGCGGATTGCACCGTCTTGCGCTATAATAACTATAAAACAATGGAATTTGGAGTGACTCAGACATGCATGACGGATTTGTGAAAATTGCAGCCGGTGTACCGGATCTGATCTTGGCTAATCCATCGCATAACGCAGATGTAATCATTTCGCTTGCACAAAAAGCCTCGTCAGCCGGAGCGGCTGTACTCGTTTTGCCCGAACTGTGCATTACCGGTGCGACCTGCGGAGATCTTTTTCGGCAGTCCGTTCTTCTTTCTGCTGCGGAATCGGCTCTGACAAAGATCTGCGCGGAGACCGAGAATCTTGATCCGCTGATTTTTCTTGGTTTGCCGGTGAAAATTCATGCTTCTATCTTTAACTGTGTCGCCGCAATACAGAGAGGACGTATCCTTGGATTAACACCTAAAATGCTTCTGACCTCCTATGCGGACCGATGCTTTGCAGCACCGGATTCTGATGTAAGGGTAATATCTATCGCTGGGCAGGAGACAACACTCGGCACAGGCATCGTATATTGCCATGAGCAGATTCAGGAACTACGTATTGCGGCCGAGGTCGGTGCAGATATGTTTGCGCCTCTCAACCCGGCAGGCTTTGCATGCGTGGATGGCGGTGCGACTGTGATTGTAAACTGCGCTGCGATCCCTGAGCATGCAGGGGAGAGTAAAAGACGGATCGATTTACTCCGATCCTTTTCTCAACGTCTATGCTGCGGATATGTACTGTCAAATGCCGGAACTTACGAGTCCACAACGGATGATGTTTTTGCCGGAAACTGTATCATCGCGGAGAGTGGAGATATTCTCTGCGAACGTAAATCGTTTGACAAATGTAATCTGATCTATTCTGAGATTGACGTAAAGGCAATCTCTGCGCTTCGTGCAACAAGCGGTGAATTTTCCTCGGCTTGCGGCAGGTGCGAAGAGATTTATTTTGACTCGAACTTATCCGAAACTACGCTTACACGTGAAATTTCACGCGATCCCTTTCTGCATGCATGTGGAGGTAACGCATGCGCTGCTTGCAAAGAGATTTTAGACATTCAGTCACATGGTCTTGCACGGAGGATATTGCATGTAGGTGCAAAGCGTGTCGTGATCGGCATATCCGGCGGGCTTGATTCTACCCTTGCTTTGCTTGCAACCGTAAAGGCGTTTGATTTGCTGCAAAGAAGCCGTCGGGAGATCATCTGTGTGACAATGCCATGCTTCGGAACGACTGTTCGCACAAAGGATAATGCAAAGCGACTCGCGGATTTGTTTGGCTGTGAGCTCAAAACCATACCGATCACGGATGCGGTGCTTCAGCATTTTCACGACATCGGGCATGACCCCCAAAAAGCGGATGTGACCTATGAAAATTCGCAGGCACGTGAGCGTACGCAGATTCTTATGGATCTTGCAAACCGTGAAGGGGGCATTGTCATCGGCACCGGCGATCTTTCGGAGCTTGCGCTTGGCTTTGCCACGTACAATGGGGATCATATGTCTATGTACGGACTGAACGCAACCGTTCCAAAGACCATGATCCGGCATATCGTTTCATGCTATGCAAATGAATGTAACGATGCTGAACTGAAATGTGTGTTGAGAGATATTCTTGATACACCGGTTTCGCCAGAACTTCTACCGGTTGCGGACGGGGAGATCTCCCAGAAGACAGAGGAAATTCTCGGAGATTATATTCTGCAGGACTTCTTTATTTACTACACACTGCGGTATGGGTTTTCGCCTAAGAAATTACTGCGATTGGCTGAGTATGCATTTCAAGGTGATTATCAAAGAAGCTTAATTCTTGATAAACTTCGGTTGTTCTACCGTCGCTTCTTCTCGCAGCAATTTAAACGTTCCTGTCTTCCGGATGGTCCTGCAACCGGCGTGATCGGCTTCTCGCCTCGCGGCGTTTTCAGCATGCCGTCGGATGCGGCCGCAAGCC
>JAFYLV010000200.1 GCA_017556885.1 Clostridia bacterium
AATGGCGAGGGTCTCGCGGTAGAAGTCCTCGTAGACCTTGAGCATCTGCAGGGTCTCCTCGCGGGCCTCTTCCTCGGTGGCATGCATGGTGTGACCTTCCTGCCAAAGGAACTCGGAGGTGCGCAGGAAGGGACGGGTGGTCTTTTCCCAGCGGACGACGTTGCACCACTGGTTGTAAAGCTTGGGAAGGTCGCGGTAGGACTGGATAATATCCTTATAGTGCTCGCAGAAGAGGGTCTCGGAGGTGGGGCGGACGATGAGACGCTCGGTCAGATTGGTCTGGCCGCCGATGGTGACGATGGCGCACTCGGGTGCAAAACCCTCGACGTGATCCTTTTCCTTTTCCAGCAGGCTCTCGGGGCTGAACATGGGCCTGTAGACGTTCTCGTGACCAAGCTTCTTGAAGCGGGCGTCGAGATCCTTCTGGATGTTTTCCCAGATGGCATAGCCGTATGGACGGATGATCATGCAGCCCTTAACGCCGGAATAGTCCACCAGCTCAGCCTTTTTGACCACGTCGGTATACCACTGGCCGAAATCCTCCTCCATAGAGGTGATCTGTTCAACAAGTTTCTTATCGTTTGCCATTTTTTATGTACTCCAATTCGGTGTTTTGATTAAAATTTGGATACCCAGAAGCCGAGAAGCCAACCGGGCAGGGAAAGTGCCAGCATGTAGAAAAGCATATGCCAGGGGGTGACGGAAGAGGTCCAGCCCATGGCGGTGATCAATCCCATCAGCGCGCAGCCGATGAAAGCAAAGACCAGCGAAAGGGTGGTGGAGATGCGAACAACTCTTGCATAGCGGCGGGCACATTCCAGAAATACCGCGGGGGCGGAGATGCCTTCCCGCAGGAAGAGCACGGCCTCGGCCTCTGCTGCGCGGTCGGGGTTGTTCAAAGCGACCTGTGTTTCTGTGGCCAGCGGAGTCAGGGAGCCTGCGGCACAGTGGAAGTTTTCCTCCGCGATTTCAGCCGTGACGGCAAAATTGCGAGAGGCAAGTCGCGGATCGCGGCCGCCGCGCACCAGAATGTCAATGGCGCGGGAGATGCGGGAGAAATGCTCATACCGCAGGGAGAAGGCGGCGGCAGGCTGCATGTTGACGGCGACAAAGACCGTATTGCGGGTGGGGACTCCGTCGGGCAGCGCCACTGCGGCTTTCTGCATAAAGTTTGCCGTTCCGACGAGGACGGGATAATCATCCACCTCCGCCCGGATTCCGCCGTGCCCGGAGAATTCCACGGTGGAAGCCTGCATCGCAGGGATGCATTCCTCCTTCAGAATTTCGGTAAAGAGGGGGGCGGTGGAGGTGCCGGAGGCACGGAGAGCGGCCTCGGTCAGGGCAAGCACCAGTTCCTTGGGAAGGGAAGAGAGCATTTTATAACCGCCCATCTTGACGGAGCCGGTGGGGTAGAGATCTCCGTCGGTAACGACAAAGGAGCCGCGACGGGCAAATTCGGTTACGGCATCGCAGCTGCCCACGGCGGCGCCGTGCTTGTGGCACTTGCGGGCCATGAGAAGATAGGGCAGCGCACAACAGGTGTACAGAGAGAAGAGAGGGGTGATGGCGGTGATCATAGAGAAGGCCCACAGGAACATGGTGGGAGTGCCGGTGCGGACGGCGCAGATCACGGCGCAGATCAGGGAAACCACAATGGCCGCGGGCGCAAACCAGACCATGGAGCGGGAAACGGGATCACTGTGGTTGAGATGATCGTAGAAAGCGGTGCGGCCGGAGACGCCTGTGCGGAGATACAGGGGATCGTTTTTCTCCGCGTTGTCGCGTAAGAGGGTGGTGCACTCGCTATCCTCCTGCCGCAGGGCGGCACGGAGGGAAAGTATGCGGGCTTTCAGATTATACTGGTCGCCCATCAGCGAAAAGACCACGGAAAGCGCCGGCAGCAGACAGACGGGCAAATAGCCGCCGCCCTGAGGGAAAAAGATGATGCCTGCGCAGTGCAGGAAGGATGCAAGATAGGACAGGGCAATAAGAGAATCTCCGCCGGGACGCAGGCAGAACAAGCAGTAGAAGCCGTTGGTGAGAATATCCAGTCCCGCAACACCTACGGCGGTCATGAACAGAAGCCCGGTGAATACGTAAAGGAATGGATGCTCCACATAGGAAAGAAACGCGGGTGTGGGAAGCCCCAGCGGCATGGCAAGCGTCAAATACAGCAGCGGCAGGCAGAGAAGCACGGTGATGGGTAACCGGGAATTGACCGAGCGCAGACTGCGGCTCATGGCGGACAGCAGCGCATCGGGATCCACGTGAGGATCCGGAGCATGTCCTTCGCCGAGACATTCCATGCCTTCAATGCTTTCGATCACCGGCATGGTCCGGGTATCGCGAAGACCGTGACGGCGGATGCGAACGGTGGTCGTGCGCCGGTTCTCCGGCTCGGGCTCGGCCCGGTGCTCTTCGTAGACCTCGTTGAAAATGTCGGAGGAGAAGGGCGTGGCATCGCTTTCTGCGGCCTCTTCCTGGCGACGCTTTTCGTCGCGGCGAGAGGCGCGGCCGGACTCCTTCTTTTCCGCAGGTACCGCGGTTTCGGCGGATTTGCCGAAGATCACGCGGAGAGACTGCTCCATCTCCGCATCAAAAGTCTCGTCCAACAGAGAGGGCGCGACCTCTTCCTTCTCGGAAGGTGCGGAGAGGATGGGCTCCTCGGGCGCGGGCACATGGGTCTCGTCGGTATGGAATTCCCGGAGAATATCCTCCAGTACA
>JAFYLV010000201.1 GCA_017556885.1 Clostridia bacterium
ATTGTAAACCCAAATGCCGTCTCCTCCGCCGGTAAGGGCAGAAAGGGCATCGGCGGTAAAGCGCTCATAGCGGCTGAAAATGCGCTCATAACCCTTGCGGCAATCCCGGGTATAAACCTCGTTGATGGAGGATCCGGGCAGAATGTCATGGAACTGCAGGGTAAGGATCTCCTTCCAGCCCTCGGCAAGCACGCTCCAGTCCGGCTTTGCGCCGGCAAGCGCGGCGGCAACGCCGAGCTTTTCGGCGGTCTGATAGGCAGCCTCCGCGCGGCGGTTGTTCTTCTTGCACTCGCCCATGGTGGTCAGGGTTCCGCGGTGGGTCTCAATATACAGATCGCCGTACCAGACGGGCAGCGTTTCCCGTCTCTCCTCCAGCCGCGCAAAGAAGGCGGCCGCACTTTCGGTACGGGTACGGGGAAGTCCGGGGAAATCCGCAAGGCCTCGGGCCTGCAGGATCATCTCACGGGTAGGTCCGCCGCCGCCGTCACCGTGGCCGAAGGGCAGGATGATCTCATCCTCCCGGCCTGCCTGCAGGTTCATATCCTGGGCAAAGCGCAGCTGCGAAGGCTCCGGGCATCCGTTGTAGAAGTTTGCCGTACGGGGAATGGAGGCGGTGACTTCGCTTCCGTCAATACCGCGCCAGCGGAAGGAGGTGTAGGGGAATCTGTTCTGGCCCTGCCAGTGGATCTTGTTGGAATAGAAGAATTTGGTGCCCGTCTTTTTGAGGATCTGGGGCAGGTTCGGCTGGAAGCCGAAGGTGTCCGGAAGCCATGCGATCTCATTGCGGCGGCCAAACTCAGACTCCATGAAGCGTACGCCGTAAAGGATCTGGCGCACAAGGCTCTCGCCGGAGACGACGTTGCAGTCGCTCTCCACCCACATGGTTCCCGCAAGCTCAAAGCGGCCCTCATCGATGCGGACCTTGAGCTGCTCATAAAGTTCGGGATAATGGGTCTTGGTATAGTCCAGCAGCTGCATCTGGCTGCAGGCAAATTCAAAATCGGGGAACTCCTCCATCAGCCGCAGGATGTTGGAGAAGGTGTGGGCGCACTTGCGGACCGTATCCTTCAGCTGCCACAGCCATGCCACGTCAATGTGGGTGTGACCCACGAGGCTGATATGTCCGCGGATGTTGCCGTCATCGATCTCAGCCATGCGGCGCTGCAGGATCTCCGCCGCCCGGGAGCACTCCTGACGGAAGGCATCGCCTTCAGCATCCACATCCATACCGAGCATAGCCTCCCGGAGAGCGGCCAACACCTTTTCGCGGAGGATGCGGCTGTCATTTTCGCCGCGGTCATTGTCAAGATTGTAAAAATCCCAGGCAAGGCGCATGGCGCAGCCGAGGGCCTCTGCCGCAAGATCCACCCGTCCGAAATAGGAATACTCCAGAAAATGCCGGACTTTTCCTCGGGTAAAGGCTACGACCTCCAGCTTTTTGGTCTGCCCCGCCCACTCCTTTTTCAGGGGGATGCGGTCGCGGCAGCCATCGTGTCCGTGCCAGATCTCGCCGTCCACGGTGATATATCCTTCCATGCCGCCAAAGCGCAGGAAAAGATAATCCCGGAAGGCATTCTCTCCGTCGGCGATCTCCGCCGGGAAGGTGACCTCGCACTCTGCCAACACCGTCTTGTCATAGGGCAGAACGGTGTTCTCATCCAGCGGCATTGCCTCGGACAGATGTGTATATTCACACTCGTCCGAAAAATCGGCAGGATGCCATTTCCATCCGCCGAAATCCGTACGGGAAACCAGTTTTTTTGCCTCCACACGGCCGAGGATGGTGTTGATCATCTGTAGATTCATTTTACACCTCCGGGTGATTTATTTTCTAAATCCGAGTTTGCCCCGCAAAAGCAGAATGCCGCACAGACCGGCGACCGCCGCCATAAGCAGGGCTGCGAAATCACCCCAGCCAAAAACAAAGCCACGGACTGCCGCAGCCTCCGCCGGATAATTTGCACTGAGCACCACGGCAAGGTTGTTGATAAAATGCATCAGCATGGGGATAAACACCGAACCGGAATAGCACCCCGCAAGGCTTAGGAAAAAGCCGAGCAGCAGCATCGGCACCATGCGTACCGGCACGGTGTGGGCAACGGCAAAAAGTGCGCCGCACAAAAGGGAGGACAGGATCACGGAGAAGGATCTCCGCAGGGTGGAAAGCATGTACCCCCGGAAAAGCAGCTCCTCACACACCGCCGGGAGCAGCGCATAAAGAAGGACCGCCGACAGCAGGCCATCCCCGACCAGCGCCCCCGTGGCCGTACTTCCGGCGGCGGAAAGGCCCGGCAGGATGCGGCAGAGCAGGTCGAGGATGAGCTCCATCAGAATGGCGGCAGAGGCCCACAGAAGCAGTGCCGCCGGCACATGGCGGAAGCGGAAGGAGCGCAGCATGAGATCCCGCCCAAGGGTCCCGCCGCCGATGAGGCAGGCGATGACCGAGATCAGGGCGATGAGCAGATGCAGATAGATCTTCTGCCCGACGATCTCTTTCAAAAAGGGGATGTTCGGCGTAAAATACTGCAGTACAAAGAAAAGAACATAAACCGCGAGCACCGAGATCAGGCTGCGGTTTGCGGAGGAACGCTTTGCCATTGCTCAGACTCCTCTCACTCTGCCCGGAAGCCGTTGAATTTTCCGCAGGCAGCGTCGATACCCTCTGCGAGAATGACCGCAGGGGCACGGGCAGCCTCGGCCTCGGCTTTATCGATAAGCGCCCGGTCGGCGGGCACGGGATGACCGAGCACCCAGGAGATCATGCCCTCACCGCCGGAGGGAGATGCGCCGACGCCGATCTTCACCCGGGGGAATGCGTCACTTCCCAGCTCCTCGATGATGCTTTTCAGGCCATTGTGTCCGCCGTGGCTTCCCTTGCCGCGCACCCGCAGACGGCCGCAGGGAAGGCTTGTGTCATCGCAGAGGACGATGACTTTTTCCGGAGGGATATGATAGAAGGCGGCAGCCTCCCGCAGGGCAGAGCCGCTATCGTTCATAAAGGTCTGGGGCTTCATGAGAAGAACCCGTTCACCGCCGAGATTTGCCTCTGCGGTGAGGGCGCGCCACTTCAGCCGGTCGATGCGGACGCCTGCGGCGGCGGCCAGCATGTCGATGGCTTCAAAGCCCACGTTATGCCGGGTTTTTTCGTATTTTGCACCGGGGTTTCCCAGTCCGCAAACAATGGCAGTCACCGCGCCGCCCGCGGGGCGGTCCGCCTCGATTTTCTTAAACAGGTCAAAAATAGACATGATCTTTCCCGGCTCCTGAAAACAAAAACAATAGTCAAAGAAAGTATACCATATCCGCGCGGGAGGGGCAAGCCCCGACTTTATACATTTCCTCGCGCAAATCCACCGCATTTTGGGCGGAAAATCCCTTGCCACTGGGCTCTTTTGGGTGTATAATAGATGCAAATACAGTAAACGAGGCCTCTATGAACGGAGAATATGTCACCCGCAGTCCGGAGGAGACCCACGCCCTGGGCCGCCGGCTCGGTGAGGTGCTCGCCTCCCTGCCCGGCCCCGTTATCATCGCCTACAGGGGCGGACTTGGCGCGGGCAAAACCGCCTTCACCGGCGGACTGGCCGAGGGACTCGGCATTTCCGGGCGCATTACCAGCCCCACCTTTACCATCGTCAACGAATACGAGGGCATCCGCCGTCTCTGCCATTTTGATATGTACCGCCTCTCCTCTCCGGAGGATCTGGAAAACATCGGCTGGTACGACTATCTCGTCCCCGGCACCGTATGCGCCGTGGAATGGAGCGAGAACGTGGCGGAGCTTTTGCCTGCGGATCACCTCCGGGTGGATATCCGCCGCGGCGACGAAGACACGCTGCGCATCATCACCCTTTCCGGCCTTCCTGCCGGGGAAGGAGAATAACCAACGTGAAGATCCTTTCTCTGGAATCCTCCGCCGGCCCCGCATCCGTGGCCTTTGCGGAAGACGGGCGCATCTGCGCCGCCCAGTATCAGGACGTGGGCTCCACCCACAGTCGAACCCTGCTTCCCCTCTGTGAGAGCATGCTTTCCAACGCCGGCCTTTCCTATGCGGATGCCGACCTCATCGCCGTTTCCGCCGGCCCCGGCTCTTTCACCGGTGTTCGTATCGGCATTGCCACCGCTAAGGGCATCGCCTTTGGCACCGGCGCAAAATGCCTTGCCGTCTCAAGCCTTCTCGGCCTTGCGGCAAACTGCGCAGATCTCGAGGGCGAGCTGCTCTGCCCCTGCGTGGATGCCCGATGCAGCCGGGTCTACACCGCCCTTTTCCGGGTGGAGAACGGCTTCCCCCGCCGCCTTGCGGAGGATCAGGTCCTGCCCCTTTCTGCCCTCGCGGATTTTTGCCCGGAGCCGCCCGTGCTTCTCGGCGATGCGGCCGAGGCCGCCCTTGCCGCCCTTCCCGGCGCACGGCTTGCCCCCCTCGCTCTGCGGACGCATCATGCCGTCGGCATCGCCCGCGCGGCAGAGCACTTTGCCGCCGATGCCGTGGAGAGCGACCTGCTCGTCCCCGTTTATCTGCAAAAATCCCAGGCGGAGCAGACCCGTCTGGATGCCGAAAAGAAAAATTAAAGGAGATTTAGACATATGAAGGTCATCCTCGGTGCCGATCACGCCGGTCTTGAACTGAAGGAGCATCTGGTCGCCCATCTGACCGCGCTCGGGCATGAGGTCACCGACCTCCACGACGAGGCGCTGGAGGTCGACTATCCCGACATGGCTGCCGCCCTCTGCAGCCGGATCACCGACGGAAGCCATCCCCTGGGCATCCTCGTGTGCGGCACCGGCGTCGGCATCTCCATCGCCGCAAACAAGATCCCCGGCATCCGTGCCGCCTGCATCTCCGACGTGTATTCCGCCCGGATGTGCCGCAGCCACAACGATGCCAACGTCCTCTGCCTTGGCGGCCGCACCCTCGGCCCCGAGAAGGCCTATGAGCTTGCGGAGCTTTTCCTTTCCGAGCCCTTTGCCGGCGATCGGCATGCCCGCCGGGTGGAAAAGATCGCGAAGCTTGAGAATCGCGGTTAAGCAAATTTGCGCACACCTCTGCGATCCGCAGATCTACGATATAAAAACGAAGGAGTATTACGTATGGCAAACCTTACCATTATGGATCATCCCCTGATCCAGCACAAGATCTCCATCCTCCGCGACAAACGCACCGGTAACATGCAGTTCCGCAAGCTTGCGGAAGAGATCTCCACCCTCATTGCCTATGAGGCCACCCGTGACCTTGCCTTGGAGAACGTTGAGGTCGAGACCCCCATCACCACCGCCACCTGCAAAAAGCTTGCCGGCAAGAAGCTTGCCATCGTTCCCATCCTCCGCGCCGGTCTCGGCATGGTGGACGGTCTTCTGACCCTTGTCCCCGCCGCGAAGGTCGGTCACATCGGTCTCTACCGCGACCACGAGACCCTGGAGCCCCACGAGTATTACTGCAAGCTGCCCGAGGATATCGACAAGCGCGTGGTCTTCGTCGTTGATCCCATGCTCGCCACCGGCGGCTCTGCCTCCGCTGCCATCCAGTTTGTCAAGGACCGCGGCGCGACCCACATCAAGCTCCTCAATATCATCGCCGCCCCCGAGGGCATCGCCCGCATCCAGAAGGATCATCCCGACGTGGATATGTTCGTCGGCGTTCTGGACGAAAAGCTCAACGAGCACGGCTACATCATTCCCGGTCTCGGCGACGCCGGCGACCGCATTTTCGGCACCAAGTAAGTCCTCTGTAAGTAAAAAACAAGAGATCCCGAGCGGGATCTCTTGTTTTTTTGTTTGCAAACGATTGTTTTTTATTTTCTCAGTCCCTTGGGATAATGGTTCTTTGCGCGGCCGCCGGTGACCTTCGCGCCGCCGACGGTGCAGCCGGCGGTGGTGATGACGGCCCAGCCGTTTTCGCAGTCGACGGAAATCTCCTCGCCGTGCAGATAGCGCTCCAGCTCCGGGCTGTCGGGGGCAAGCTCGATCTTGCGTTTGAAGTATTTTCCCATGGCCATAAAGAACTGATGGTGGGGCTGAATATAGTTTTTCCGCACCTCGC
>JAFYLV010000202.1 GCA_017556885.1 Clostridia bacterium
ACACTTTTGGAGGAATTATTGGTCATAAACATATAGCGCCGTCCGCTCTCACGGATGGTACGCAGAAGCTCCGGGGTAAAGTCATACAAACGGTCGCCGAGATAGAGGGTACCGTCCATATCAAAGAGAAAGAGTTTAATATTACGGAATTCTCCGGCCATATGCCCGCCTCCTTACTGCACTGCCGCCGTTGCGACGATATCCGTTCCGAACACATCGGGAATCAGCACCTGTCCGATACATACGGGAGCTTTCGCTGTTGCCGCACGAAGGATCGCCATCAGTTCAAAGATCTTGTCCTTGGGAATGGGTGCCGCCGTTTTGACCGCCACGGAACGTCCGTCCTCCAGTCGCAGGGTGGAGGTCACGGTACGGGTGGGGGCCGTGCATTCCGCAATGGCATATTCCTCGCCCCGGCGGCAGGTATTGCCGGTAACGGACAGGGTATCCCCCGTCATTTCCACCTGCATATGGCAGCCCATGGGGCAAACGATACAAATCAGTTCCTTTTTCATTTCCACGCCTCCAGAGACACACAGATCTCCTCCGCACCGGAAAGCATCTCCGGCGTGAGAGTAATTTTTTCCATTTCACCGGGCGCGACCCGACGGCGATTTACCTCAAGAAGTACTTGTCCGCCGCTGCGGGCAACGATCTTCACCCGCTCGCACGGCGCGGCAACACGCATATACAGGTCGGTCTTACCGGCATCGGCATGCACGCGCTGCGGCAGGCAGTAACGGATCCCCTCGCCCGCAGAAACGGGCAGGATCGCGCCCTGCGGCACCTCGCCGCGAACAAAGGCCGCTGCAGACCGTCCCGCAAGCTCCGCCTCGTCGGACACGTAGTCCACCAGATCGTGCACCTGCAGAACATTACCGCAGGCAAAGATGCCGGGGATCTCCGTCTCGCGCCGCTCATCCACCGTTGCGCCGCCGGTGACACCGTCAAGGGCGATGCCCGCGCCGAGGGTCAGCTCGTTTTCGGGGATCAGACCGCAGGACAGAAGCAGCGTATCGCATTCAATATACCGCTCCGTTCCGGGCACGGGGCGGCGGTTTTCGTCTACGGAAACCACCGTCACACCGGTAAGGCGGTCACGGCCGTGGATCTCCTGAACCGTGGTGGAAAGATAGAGGGGAATATCAAAATCCTCCAGACACTGGACGATATTTCTTGTCAGGCCGCCGGAATAGGGCATGAGCTCGCAGACGGCCTCCACCTTTGCGCCCTCCAGCGTCAGGCGGCGCGCCATAATGAGACCGATATCACCGGAGCCGAGGATAACGGCTTTTTTGCCGACCATATAGCCCTCACAGTTGATGAGCCGCTGGGCGGTGCCGGCGCTGAAAATACCGGCCGGACGGGTGCCACCGATATTCAGCGCACCGCGGCTGCGCTCGCGGCAGCCCATGGCAAGAATAACCGCACCTGCCTCGATCTTTACGATTCCCTCACGGGAGCAGGCCGTCACGACCCGGTCGGGCGAGACGGCAGTGACCATGGTCTCCCGCAGGATGCGGATGCCGCGCTTCTCTGCCTCCGCGGCATAGACGGCGGCATATTCCGGGCCGGTCAGCTCTCGGCCAAGCTTATGCAGTCCGAATCCGTTGTGGATGCACTGGCGCAGAACGCCTCCGGGGGCTTCTTCGCGGTCGATGATGACCACGTCGGTGACGCCCGCATCATAGGCCGCCACCGCCGCGGCAAGACCTGCGGGACCGCCGCCTACGATGACGATATCGTGTGTTTCTCTCATAGTTTCGCCCCCCTCTCTTACAGTCTTCCGGTGAGGATGTGGGAACCGGGACCCTTCTTGGTCACCTGTTCCTCGGGAATGCCCGTTTCCTCGGCGATGATGCGCATGACGTGCGGCATGCAGAAGCCGCCCTGGCAGCGGCCCATGCCCGCACGGGTGCGGCGCTTGACGCTATCCACATCCCGCGCACCGGGCGCGCGGCGCACCGCATCCCGGATCTCGCCCTCGCTGATACCCTCACAACGGCAGACGATGCGGCCGTAGTCGGGATTTTCGCGGATAAAGGCATCCTTTTCCTCGTCGCTCATATGTCGGAAGGCCTCCGTATCGGGACGGGTGCCGTCAAAATTCTCTTTTTTCTCCAGCACAAGACCCGCGCCGGAGAGAAGCTCCGTCACCCGCTCCGCGATGGCAACGCAGGAGGTCAGGCCGGGGGAATCGATGGCCGCGGCGTGCACAAGACCTTCCACGCGGTCGGAGGTACGGATAATGAAATCTCCACCCTTTTCCGAGGCGCGCACACCGGAGAAGGATGTGATGACCTTGGAGAACATGACCCCGGGGACACTCCGTGCAGAGAGGGACTTGACGATAGCGATGCCCTCCGGCGTGATCTCGGTATTTTCCGGGGTCTCCACTGCGGCGGCGGTGGGGCCCGTCAGCAGGTTTCCGTCCACCGTCGGGCTGACAAGAATTCCCTTACCTGCCGCAGAGGGGACCTGAAAGATGGTGTGACGGACACGGCCGCCCTCGGCCTTATCCAGCAGCAGATATTCGCCCGCGCGGGGGATAATGGTAAAATCGCAGTCACCGAAGAGCGCGGAAACCCGGTCGGAATAGGCACCGGCACAGTTGACAACAAATCTTGCCTCCACAGTCTCCCCGCTCTCGGCGCGCAGGCGGAAGATGTCGCCGTCCTTTTTTGCCTCACACACGGCAAAATTGCGCCGAAGCTCCGCACCGTTGTCCATAGCGTTTCCTGCCGCGGCAATGGTCAGCTTATAGGGGCAGATGATACCTGCCGTGGGCACGTGAAGCACCAGCGAGACTTCGTCGGAAAGCTCCGGCTCCAGTTCGCGCGCCTCATCTCCGGTGAGAACGCGAAGATCCTTAACCCCGTTCACAAGTCCGCGCTCGTACAGCTCGTGTACGGCGGGCTCCTCCTCGGCACCGAAGGCGCAGATCATGGAGCCGTTGCGGATGCAGGGCACGTGCAGCTCCTCCGCCGCGCGGAAAAGCTTCTCCACACCGCGAATATTCATTTCCGCCTTCAGCGTTCCCGGCTCGGGATCATAACCGCCGTGAACGATGCCGCTGTTGGC
>JAFYLV010000027.1 GCA_017556885.1 Clostridia bacterium
ATCGGTTTCGTGATATTCTATTCGCCATAAACTGTCCGCAGGACAATATCACTATGCGTAGCATAATATCACTGCGAAGCAATATAACTCGCCGTCAGGCGAATAGAGTTGCGTGATACTCCGTTAAGAGTATCACGCTAATTCGGGAAGTCCTTTTTTTGTATTTTACAGAATAAAACCGCCATCCACGCCGAGCACCTGTCCCGTGATGAACGATGCCTTCGGCGAACAGAGAAAAGAAACCGCTTCCGCCACATCCTCCGGAGTTCCGATACGTCCAAGGGGCGTTTCTTCGGAAAGGGTCTGCATATCCGCCGGTGTGAGATCTGCGTTCATGGCGGTGTCGATCACGCCGGGAGCAACGGCATTGACGCGGATACCCGAGGGGGCGAGCTCCTTTGCCAGCGCCTTGGCAAGCCCGATGAGTCCCGCCTTTGCCGCCGAATAAACGGCCTCGCAGGATGCGCCGGCCACGCCCCACATGGAGGTGACAAGGAGAATATTTCCGCCTTGTCTCCGGATCATTCCCGGGGCGGCTGCGCGCACGGCAAAAACCGATGCACCGAGATTGACATCCATCAGTTCCCGGTAGCCCGCCGCCGTCGTGTCCGTAACAAGTTCCCGTCGGGCGATGCCCTGGGCACAGACAAGGCAGTCGATATGACCAAACCGTGCCTCTGCCGCCCGGACAAGCTCTTCCGCCGACAAAAGGTCGGACAGATCCGCTGCAAAACTTTCGGCATCGCAGCCCGCGGCCCGCAACTCGTCCCGCAGAGCCGCCGCACGGGTCTCCCCGCGAGGATACTGAATGGCCACGGCATATCCGTCCGCCGCAAAACGGCGGCAGACCGCCGCGCCGATGCCGCCGGAACCGCCAAGAACCAGAACAACAGGCATGTCCTACACCTCCGCGATGCCGCGCTTATGCGCAGCCGTGATCTCCGCCCGCACCGCATCGCAAAGCTCTGCGATGAGCTCCGCAGCGGGGCGGTCGGCAACACCGGCCACGTACAGTCCGCAGCGGTTCATGGGAAGGATATATTTCTTTGCGGAGCTCCGCGCCACAGCCGCGGCCACCTCCGCCGAAAGTTCGCCTTTCAGCGCACCGGCATTGAGGATCCCCGCCGTACCCAGCAGAATATCCGCATCCGCAAGCGCCGCAAGCACTTCGCCCGGTTCATATACGGCGATCCCGCCGGAGACCTCTGCCATACGCTGTGCCGCAAAGGGATTGGTGCCGAGGCAAAGCAGGCTACACGCTCCGGGCAGCCCACGGAGACGTTCCGCCATAGCGGCACCCATGCCGCCGCCGCGGCCGTCCAGTATACAGACCGTCATTTCGTTTCCGGCTTAAAGGAGACCAGAAGACCGCCGGAGTATTCCAACAGTCCCTCTCCCGCTTCGGGAAGCTTTTCCCACTCGCCGCTCACCGTTTCCAGAATAAGCGGGCGGCGGGAACCTTTTACAGCAAAGGCCATGCGGTAATGGGTCTCCGAGGTGCGCGTATCGGGCGTGAGGCCGTCATTTGCGTCCTCATCCGCGCTCTTTTCCACATATTTGCGGATCAGCCGCGCACGTGTCCGGTGAAGGCCGGTGTCAAACACAGTGGTGCTATACTTGCGCAGATCCCGCACCGCGGCTACACCGACAATAATGAGAAACGTGACCACGATCGCCGCAATGGCAATGATCTTCGTTGTATCATCCAGCGATACCTTCAAAAGCTCGTTGAGCGTGTGCTCGCCCACGGCAAATACGGCTGTCATAGGGCAACATCCTTTCCGGCTGCAGTTACTTGATTTTCTGTAAGATTATTATACCATGTTCCGGCAGGCGGCGCAAGAGAATCACACAATGACCAGCACATCGGCCTCGCCGCACATTTCCTGAGGATGGAATTCGTTGTCCGTCCGGTCTCCGTTCAGGTACACCCCCGGTGTTCCGCCGCGCCGTACCTGCACCCGAAGGCGAACGTTGTACAGATCCAGTTCAAAGGAATACCGTTCCCAACTCTTTGGCAAATAGGGAAAGAAACTTAAGGCACCGTCGGAAAACCGAAGTCCGAAGAGGCAGTACATGACCGCCTGCATATACCAGCCCGCCGCCCCGGTGTACCAGCTCCAGCCGCCCCGCCCCCGATGAAGAGGATGGTCGTAAACATCACCCGTCAGAACAAAATCCTCCGTTTTTCGGATCTCCTCCCGCCGTTTTGCAGGCAGCAGAGACATCAGCATCTCAAACCCCAGCTCCTCTTCCCCGGCTGCAAAGCATGCCATGCAAAGCCATACCGCCGCATGGGTATACTGTCCGCCGTTCTCACGGATCCCCGGCGGATAATCGGAAATATATCCGGGATCCTTTCCTTTGCCTGCAAAAGGCGGAGTAAGAAGTCGGATCAGTCCATATTCCCGATCCCACAGCCCTTCCGCCGCAAGCCGTACCGCCGCCCGTTTTTCCGTCGGATCCCCTTCAGGCACCCAAAGCGAAAAGCTTTGGGCGATGGAATCCAGCGCACACTCGCCAGCTCCGTTTCCAAGGGGAGTTCCGTCATCCCACCAGGCGCGAATATAAGCACCGCCAGCCCTTGCCTGCAGGGCGGACGCCGCCATGCTTCGGGCGAAAAAAGTCAGTTCCTCCGCCTTCTGCCGCATATCTGCCCGCCGGCAAAGATGCGCCGTTCTGCGGAACACGTGGGCCGCAAAGAAGCCGAGCCAAACGCTTTCACCGCGTCCCTCCGCGCCGACCAGATCCATACCGTCGTTCCAGTCGCCGCCCAGCATCAGCGGCAGCCCGTGTGCACCGACGCCGCGCTCCGCGACCATTTCGCAGGCCCGGATGCAATGAGACAGTACGCTTTCCCGCCGCGTCGAAAGCGGCGGCCGTTCGCATCGGCTCTTTTCTCCGTCTTCCAGGGGCGGAGATGCAAGATAAGGAACCTCTGCCGAAAGAAGACTGCGGTCGCCTGTTACATTGACATATTCAAACACCGCATAAGGAAGCCACAACAGATCGTCACTGTACCGGGTTCGCACGCCCATGCAGCCGCCGGGCAGATCGTGCCACCAGTGCATGACATCGCCCTCCTCATACTGCCGGGCACAGGCCGTAAGAATGGTCTGCCGGGCAAGAGGTGCATCAAAGGGGAGTATCGCACAGATATCCTGCAGCTGATCCCGGAACCCGTTCCCGCCGCCGCATTGCCAGAGCGATGCCCGGGCATAAAGCCGGCTTGCCAGCACCTGATAAAGGCAGGGTGCCGAAATATAGGCATCGAGCGCTGCATCCGGGGTCTCGGGACGCAGGGCACATACCCGTTTGGCAAAATGCGCCCGAGTCTCCTCCATGGCCCTTTCCGCGGCATCAACCTCCAGAAGCGCCCGCAGTGCCGCGCCCTTTTCATCCTCCCGCACACCCGCCACCAGCACAAGCGAAAACTTCCCCCGCACAGGCGCAAGCCGCAGATACAGCAGCGCATCGCCGCCAAAGCCCGCCGCACCGGTCTTCCATTCCGACCAGGCATGCGGAGCATAGCAGGTACATTCCGCGTCGCCGGAGGCAAGGCACAAAAGCTCTGTTCCGACAAAGAAGCGTCCCGCGGTATTTTCCACAACTGCGCCATCCTCCGTCGGGTGCGCCTGCAGGAATATCCGATCTGCCCGGCGCTCTCCGAGAAGAGGGCGTAAAAACCACGAAAGCGTTACATCCCGCTCCGCATATCCCTCCACAAGCACCACCCGGGCGGGAATATCCGGCGGACAGAACATCCTTGTTTTGACCCGGATCCCCTCTGCCTGCTTCTCCCAAACGGCACACCCCAGATCAAAGCGCATACCGCAGGGCTCACCTTCTTCTTTGAAGAGCGACATCGTGTGCACACCGTCGGAGAGGCACATACGTTCCTCCAAAGATCCACCCAGAGGATCCATAGAAAAGCCCGTCACCCGGAAGAGCCGCGCGTTGCGATACCACATGCCGCCGGGCCCCACATCCTGCGCAATGCAACCAAACCGCCGCCCCGCCAAGGGCATGCTCCAGGAAACCGGCGGCATATGCTGCGGCGCAAGGGAAGAAAGATCTCCCATGCGTACCGGCAGTTCCGCACCGCGGCCGGGCGCAAATGCAATCTGCTTTCTCGGCGCGAGGGCCGGGATCTCCTTTGGATTTTCTGCGAAATCAAGGACCGCCGCCGCGCGGAGCAGAGCAAGATCCCCTTCCTTCAGCATCGATCGGTCAATGACATATATACCCGATGCCTCCGTCAGGCCAAATTCTGCCGCCGCATCCAGCACAGCATCCCGTCCCGGGCGCAGATAGGTATCCCCCTCGTCCGTCAGCACCGCAAGCTCGCAGGCGATCCCCGCCCGGCGGTACATGGCAAAGCAAAAAATTGGAAACACCTCTGCCGACCCGTCCATCCGGTTGCGGGAAAGAAGCAGGGGCACGTCACCTGCGATCCCAAGTCTCCACAGGGCGGAAAAGCCACCCTCTGGCAGCCCGCTTCCGCCCTTTCCATAGGGCTCGAAAAGCAGACGGGCAGCCAGCCGCTGCGCCTCCGCATGATGCTCGGGACTCATTTTTCGCATGACCCCGCGCAGCAGCAGATCCGCCCGCTCGGGCGCAGGAGATTTCCCGCTCTGCAGCGCCTGCAGGGCGGCACTGCGTTCCCTCGCCACCGAGATGACGGCACGGAGAGACACGTCCCCTCCCGCAGGCACCGTAACGTTTGCCCTCGCCGCCACGCAGGGATCCAGCACGTCACCGAAGCCCCCGGCAAACACCATCCGTCGGGGATCGTACCCCCGACGGCCGATGAGCGTTTCCCGCGAGGTCTCGTATTCGATCTCCGCTTCCGGACAGAGTAGCGCAAACGAAAGCCAAAGCTCATTTCCCCGGTCCCGGCGGGTGACCAGGACCGCACCTCCTGCAGATTCCGTGCGCAAAAAGAGCCGCCGATAGGTCGGATGAGCCTCATGGTCTGCCATCGGGCAAAGCAGGGGCTCAAAGCAGAGAATGAGCTGCCCGCGCAGCGGCTCACCGCTGCGGTTGACGATCCGGTAGTCCCGGATCTCGGCGGCATTATTCCGTGCAACGCAGGTTTCCGCAATGAGACTCACCGTTTCCGTGGTACATTCCACCGTCATGGCGTTTTCGCACCGGATGCACCGGCGCTTTACCTCATCTCCGATCGGTAGAGAAGCCACCTCCAGACTCTCCCGCTCCGTCACCAAAAAAGCGCGCACACCACCCACGGCGGACAGCCGGTCATCCGCCGCCCGATAAACGCTTTTCCCCTCATAAAAGGCACTCCCAAGCCCACGCTCATCCATAATTAGGGTATAGGCATCGTTTGCCATGAGGCATCCCTCCGGATCGGCGAAATTCCCCGCCGTGCTTTTTGCAAAGATCACCGCATTCCCTCGCAGATCGCGTTCCGGCACCTCTGCCTCCCTGCGCTGCATGATGACACCGCCCACCGGCAGCCGCTCCTTGAGAAGCCCCGCATAAGCGCTGAGCTCCGGGATCTTCATCATCCGCTGCGGATTCTTCCCCCGTGTAAGCAATAGGTGCAGGCTCATCAGGCTCATTCCCATGTGATGGGCCATATAAGAAGCTACCGGCTCAAAGGTGCGGCCGCCTGTACGTGAAGCCGTGAAATCCGCCGCCTCATACAGACCGTAACGGCCGCGAAGGCCCAAACGTTCAAAGCCGGAAAGACAGCACATCGCCGCACGGGGACTGTAGGGTAAGGCAAGAAAGACGCTGTAGGGCGAAAGCACCGCATCCCGCCCCATGCCGCGCTTCAAGGCCAGGCGCGGTACGCCGTGTGCCTTGTACTGGTAGGACATTCCCCTGTCAAAGGCACGGTATCCGCTTTCGGAGGTGCCCCAGAGGGACGTTCCCGCAGGTCGGTGCCGCCGTTGAGCCGCCACGCAGAAGGCCGCGCTCTCCGCCACAAGAGAGTTATCAAACCGCGGCAGAAACAGTTCCGGCATCAGATATTCAAACATACTGCCCGTCCAGGAGGCAAGTCCCGCAAACCCTCGGTAACCCACCAGCCCACGGCCGAGCCTTCCCCAAAATTTCTCACCAGCGTGTCCGAAAGCGGCAGCGATAAAGCCCGTGAGGCGGGCTTCGCTTGCCAGCAGATCGTAGCAGCCCTCCATCCGGCGGTTTTCGGTCGTATATGCACCAATGGAAAAAAGATCCCGCCGGGTATCGTACAGCGCAGAAAAATCCATGCCGTCGAAAATGGCACGGGCGCGTACCCCAAGCCCGGCAAATTCATTCCCCCGCTCTGCGCAGAAGATGCTGCACAACAGCAGCGCCGCCGCCAGATTACCGCTGTCCACCGTGGAAATACAGTAGGGCGGCAGCGGTCGCAGGGTACGGGTGTCCACCCAGTTGTAGATGTGGCCGCGCCACTTTTTCTGTCGCTCCAGCGCTTCGATCTGCCCCGACAGAAGGCCAAGCCCCTCCTCCGGGGCCGTAAACCCGAGATCCACAGCACAGATGACCGCTGCAATGCCAAACCCAACATCCGTGGGAGAGGTCCGGTGGGCAACACCAACGCTCGGCTCCTCCTGCAGATTATCGGGGATCAGATAATGATCCTCCGGCCGGAGAAGATCGGCAAAATACTGCCAGATCTCGCGGGCATATTCCTTCAGTCGGGAGGCATCCCGCTCCGAAAGGGATATCTCCTCCCCGCAGGGGGCGGAAAGCGCTGCCGCGCAGACCGGGGTCAGCAGCCATAACAGTCCAAGCAGTATTCCTCCACCGTTGCCGGAAAGGCAGACCGCACCCAGTGCCACCGACGGAAAGCACAGCCGCCAGAGAGCAGCATCATCCCGTTTTACGGCATCTGCCTCCGCCGCCGTCACCCAGGCGAGCATACCTTTTCCCGTCCGAAGTCCGCGTATCGCCGACATTCCTGCAGAGAGAGAGCACGCCGCCTGCACAGGCAGGAACCACAACTGAACGAATGCCGAAAATATTCCCGCACCAAGTCCCGCCGCGACGGAGGAATGATAGCGCCATGCCCGCTCCCCTCTGCCCATCTCCCCCGCAAGGGCACCGAGCAATTCCGGCAGCGCGATGCAAACGCATCCCACAAGGATAGCTTTCTCGCCAGAGGGGTAAAACGCTCCGTAAAGAAACACCGCAAGCAGTGCCGGTGCGGTTGCCGCCCGGCGAAGATTGTCAAAGATCTTGTATTTTGTCAGGGCCGATAGGGGATTTTTCAGTCTCTCCCCCAACCGGCCGGGAATCCGCCGGAACATCCACGCTGCGATCTGGATATCTCCGCGGATCCACCGCCGCAGCCGGCTGTAATAGGCCACCGCCCGATGAGGACAGCCGTCGGTCATCTCAACATCATTTTGCAGGGCGCAGCGAAGATACCCCGACTCCAACAGGTCGTGAGAAAGAATACGGCCCTCCGGAAGCTGCGAGAGACAGCTGCGGTAGGCATCCACATCGATCAGACCCTTGCCGGTAAAGCTTGCCTCTCCGAAAAGATCCATATACAGATCGCTCATGACCGATCCGTAAGGATCACAGCCGCCGTTGCCGCCGGTGAGCCGCGCAAAGGTCGACCGGTGGGCTGCCGTGATATCCGTCACGATGCGCGGCATAGCCATGCCGTAGCCCGACACTACGCGTCCCTCCCGGATGACCGGACGGTTGACCGGACATGCCAGCGCCGCCACCAGCGGCAGGATACTGTAGGGCTCTGCCCGGGTGTCGGAATCGAGTGTCAGTACATAGCGGATGTCCTCCGGAAGTCCCTCCCCGAAGACGGGCAGATCCCCCGTTCCGCGCAGGCGGTCAAAGAGGGCGGCGAGAGCCCCACGCTTGCGCTCCGCCCCCATAAACCGAGCCTCCGTCGCCGCATACTTCCGTTCCCGCAGAAAAAGAAAATATCTTCCGTTCTCGCTCCGAAGCTCCCGCACGACATCCTCCGCTTCGCGGCGAAGCACATCATCCTCCGGCATCACTTCCTTCGGGGCATCCTTAAAATCAAGAAGCAGCCCAAAATACAGATTTTCCCCGCAGTTCCGGTTTGCGGCGGCAAATTCCCGCAGCCGTCCTCCGAGTTCCCGGGCATCTCCCGGTTTGGTGATCAGGGAGGTGATCACGCACAGGGTCTTTGCATCTTCCGGAATCCCGTCCGACAAATCCAAGCGCAGGGTTCCGCGGGGCGGCACCAGCCGCAAAGCCAAAAAATCGCACACTGCGCGTCCCGCTGCTGCCGCGGGCAGCAGAAAAAGCCCTGCGGCGGCGAAATTCTTCGCTGCAAGGCAGAAAATAAGAAAAAAGGCCAAACCAACGGAGATCAGCGCCGCAAAATACATCCGTCCAAGCCGCGGTCGGGGTTCCGCTTCGTTTGCCAGCCACCGCACCGGTTCACCTGCAGAAAGTATGCGCCACGCCATGCGGTCGGGGCGCACGCCCTCCCGTTTTGCCTTCCGGCGCAGGCAAGCCCGAAGCAATGCACGGCTCGGAACATCCAGCCGAGGATACAACCCCTCCGGATCCTGCATGAGAATCCGCTCCACAGGATCGTGGGAAAGGACGATGTCCTGCAGCATGCCGCCCTGCAGGGCATGAAGACATTTCAATGCCCGGGAAATTCCGTGCTGATATTTCCCCTCCCGCTCCGCGATACCGTCGATGCTTTTCCACACTTCCGCCGTGTAGATGACGATGTGCGCCCGCAGCATATCCGGAAGCAGCGCAAGCTCCTCCTCCGGCAGGAAACGCTCCGCCGTATAGGCATCCACGGCACAGCCGATCTCCGCCTCGGACAACGCCTCCGCTCCGCAGCGAACCAGCGCCCGGCAAAGTTCGCCGACGGCCGTATTCTCCCCCGCCGCCGTGAATTCCGCCCGCCGTAAAGCACGCAGTGCTGCCGCGCCTTCCCGCTCCGCGAGCGCCGCATTGTCAAGGATCCATGCCAGCGTCGGCCCGGGACGCTCCGGCGGAGCCTTTCGAACGCGGGCACGGATCTCCCGCAGCGCATCGCTCAGTGCCGCAAGCTCCCGCCGGGGACAAATTTGCCGCTCTTCTGCTCGGCCGGCACTCTCACGACCGATTCTCTCAAAAATTTCTCTCTGCATTCTCTCACTCCCCTGCATTTTGGCTTATTCTCCGCATTTTTTGTCCGCAATATGCAAAATAACTATTGACAGAGGGATGCGTATGTGTTAGAATATTGCGCTGTAAAGTAATTGTCTTTACAGTCAGCATTTAAGGGAGGCCGGGATACCATGCAGGATACCGTGCTTCTCTGCGAGCTTTTTGACATTTACGGGCCGCTTCTCTCCGCTCGTCAGCAGGAGGTATTCTCCCTGCGGTACGCAGAGGATCTCTCCCTTGCGGAGATTGCGGAGACCCTTTCCATATCCCGTCAGGGCGCACGGGATGCCGTTCTCCACGCGGAGGAGGCTTTGCTCCGTGCCGAGGAACGCCTCGGTCTTCGCGCCCGGGAGGAAGCTCTGCGCCGGGATCTTGACGAGCTGGAACGGCTTGCAAAGACCGGCGACTGTACCGCCCTTCTCGACACGATCGCCGCCATCCGCACTCGCATGGAGGAATAAAATGGCTTTTGAAGGTCTTTCCGAAAAACTCAGCGCCGTCTTCAAGCGGCTTTCCGGCCGCGGCAAGTTGACCGAAGCTGATATCAAGACCGTCATGCGTGAGGTTCGCCTCGCGCTGCTGGAGGCCGACGTCAGCTACAAGGTCGTCAAGGACTTTGTGGCCTCCGTGTCCGCCCGTGCCGTCGGCACGGACGTACTCGAGAGCCTCACCCCCGCCCAGCAGGTCATCAAGATCGTCAACGAGGAGCTCTGCGCCCTCATGGGCGGCAAATGCGAGAAGCTGGATATCGCGCCGAAGCCCCCCACGGTCATTATGATGGTTGGTCTGCAGGGCGCCGGTAAGACCACCAACACCGCAAAGCTTGCCGCCTTCTATAAAAAGCAGGGCAAAAAGCCCCTCCTCGCCGCCTGCGACGTTTACCGTCCCGCCGCCATCGCCCAGCTGCACACCGTAGGCGATCAGGTGGGTGTCCCCGTCTTTGACGAGGGTCAGGGCAATCCGGTGCAGATCGCCCGGAACGCCCTCCGTTTTGCCGAAAAGAACGGGCATGATATGCTCTTTCTCGATACCGCCGGCCGTCTGCACATCGATGAGAAGCTCATGTCCGAGCTCACCGATATCAAGGCCGCCGCAAAGCCCACGGAAATCCTGCTTGTGTTGGACTCCATGACCGGTCAGGATGCCGTCAATGCCGCCTCCTCCTTCAACGAGCAGTTGGACATCACCGGTGTCATCCTGACAAAGCTCGACGGCGATACCCGCGGCGGTGCCGCGCTTTCCATCCGTGCCGTCACCGGCAAGCCCATCAAGTTTACCGGCGTCGGCGAAAAGCTCGATGCCATCGAGCCCTTCTACCCCGACCGCATGGCCTCCCGCATCCTCGGCATGGGCGATATGCTCTCCCTCATCGAAAAGGCGCAGGCCTCCTTTGATGAGAAAAAAGCCCTGGAGCTTGAAGAAAAGATCCGCAAGAACCGTCTGGATCTCAACGATTATCTTGCCCAGATGGAGCAGATGCGCAGCATGGGCTCCATGCAGGATATCCTCGGCATGCTTCCCGGTGCCGCCGGCAAAAACCTTTCCGGCGTGCAGGTGGATGAAAAGCAGCTGGACCGCACGCAGGCCATCATCCGTTCCATGACCAAACAGGAGCGAGAGAACCCCGATCTGCTTAACTTCTCCCGTAAAAAGCGCATCGCCGCCGGCTCCGGCACCAAGGTCGAGGATGTCAACCGCCTGCTCAAGCAGTTTGCGATGCTGCAGAACCTCACAAAGCAGATGACCAATCCAAAGAAGGCCAGACGTGCCTTCGGCGGCATGAAGCTTCCCTTCTAAATCACTTTAAGCGCATAATTTCATTCATATAAAAAAACAAAAAACATTTTTTGGAGGAACAAAACCATGGTTAAGATCAGACTTCGCAGAATGGGCGCAAAGAAGGCCCCCTTCTATCGCATCGTTGTTGCCGATTCCCGCTATCCCCGCGACGGCCGCTTCATCGAGGAGCTCGGCACCTACGATCCCAAGGCCGATCCTTCCGCTGTGAAGGTTGACGCTGACAAGGTCCGCGAGTGGATCAAGAACGGCGCTCAGCCCACCGAGACCGTTCGCACCCTTCTGAAGA
>JAFYLV010000028.1 GCA_017556885.1 Clostridia bacterium
AGCTCCCCAAGGCTTGCCCGCCGCTCCAGGGCGGCGAGAATGCCGGGTGTGATGAAGATGTCGACGAGATTCTGCCCGACATTGAGAACGACCAGCGAGATCATAATGAAGATGACCTTCTTCTCCCGGATCTCCCAGGCGGTACGGAGCATGAAGCCCACGGTCTGCCATTCGTTATATTTCGGTTTTTTCTTATCCTTTTCCATATCGTTCTTTTGCCACCTGCCTTTCCTTGCAATTCTAATGCTACCACAAAAAATCGTCCCCGGGGGATTTCGGGGACGAATTGTAATCTATGTGGGATGAACTGCACGTCACACCTGCGGAATAAGGATCTCGGTGGTGTAGGCACCGTCCTCACTGGCGCGGGAGAGATATCCGTCATACTTTTTGACAACGGCGTCCATCCGGGCAAGTCCGTAACCCCGCCCATCGCCCTTGGTAGAGCGGAAGATGTTGCCCACCTTGGTCTGCTTTTTCCCAGCGGTCATGTTGGTCACGGAAATATAGAGCTGGGTATTTTTCATATCCATATACAGGCGGATGCTGCGCTTCTCTTCCGGCAGGGACAGGCTTGCTTCGATAGCATTGTCAAAAAGATTGCCGAGGATGACGCAGAGATCGGTTTCCGACATGGAAAGCTCCACGGGAATATGGGCATCCGCCCGCACGGCGATGCCGCGGGCCCGGGCCAGGGATATCTTGCTGTTCAAAATGGCATCCGCCATGCGGTTTCCCGTCCGCACGGCGGGCTCGATGCGGACAAGATCTGCCTCGATCTTTGCAAGATAGGCCCGTATGGCCTCCAGATCCCCCGTCCCGGCCAGGGCCTTCAGGGTCTGCAGCTGGCTTTTCCAATCGTGCCGCCAGCCCCGCATTTCCCGGTACATGGTATCCACCTCGCGGAAGTGGGTCTCGATCAGCTCCCGCTGGCAGGCGGCGATATGCCGCTCCGTGCGGCGGGTAAAGAGAGACATCCTGCGCCTCCCTCCTTTCAGTTTCCGGAAATAATGGCTCGGTTCAGGGGTTCATACGCGCCCCGCGGCAGGGGCAGACCGCTTCCGTCGGCAAGATGCACCTCGGTGCGCGTGACACGGCGGACAAACCGCAGATTGACGATCGCTCCCCGGCCGATGCGGAAAAAGCGCTCGTCCAGCCGTTCCGACACCTCCGAAAGGGTCATGCGCAGGGTGTATTCCCGCCCGGCATGCACGGTCACGTAATTCTGCCGCACGTCGATATAGCAGATCTCCCGCAGAGGGATGCGCACCGTCTCCCCCGGCAGGGAAAGATCCAGGCAGCGTTCCTCCTGGGCAAGGCGTTCCACCGCCCGGTCAAGCACCGCATAGAGCTTCTGCGGCTGCAGCGGCTTGACCAGATAGTGCAGGGCCGCGACCTCGTAGCCTTCGGCAATATAATCGGAATAGCCGGTGATGAAGACCATCTGAACACGTCCGTCCGCCCGGCGGATGCGCCGCGCCATGCTGACGCCGTCCATGCCGTCCATCTCGATATCCAAAAGGAGCAGGTCAAAATCCGCCTTTTCCTCATATCGGAAAAGGAAGGCCTCCGCCGAGGGAAAGCACTCGGTATGCAGGGCTATCTCCCGCTCCGCCGCCCACGCACGCACGTATTTTTCCACATATTCGCTGTCCGCACGGCTGTCATCCACGATCGCGACGGTAAGTGCCATACATTCTCCCTCCTTTTCTTTTTTCATTATAGCCCCGCGAAACCAAAAAATGCAAGCGCCGCGAAGTTGACTTTCGCGGCGCTTTTTTTGACACTTTATATCCGCTCCACAAAACGGGCGGCGGATTTTGCCATTAGTTTTTTTCTGTCCCCGGAGGCAAATTCCACCTCCACGAGCTGGTCACCGCCCATAGGCACGCAGTTGACCACCACGCCTTCGCCGAAGGCCTTGTGGCGGATGTGCTCGCCCACGCGGAAGCCTGCGGCGGACGGGGGCGCGCTCTGTCTTGCCGCGCCGCCGACGAAGGAGGATCCTCCGCCGGCCGGTGCTGCACCCGTCTGTGCGCGAGGTGCGCGGGGAGCGGGAGTAGCGTCGAAATAGGTGCGCATGCCCGTATCCCGTCCGTGACCTCCGTAGTTACCCCGAGTCGCAAAGCCCTCGTAGCCGCTCCGCGCCTCGCGGAACATAGAGGGATCCTCTTCCCGTACAAGGCAATTCTCGGGAATTTCCTCGGCGAAACGGGACAGGGAATTGTACTGGGTGGAGCCGAAGATCATGCGGCGCTTTGCGCAGGTGATGTACAGATTCTTTTTTGCGCGGGTAACCGCCACGTAGGCCAGCCGGCGCTCCTCCTCGATATCCTCGATGGAGCCGATACTGCGGAAGGAGGGGAAAAGGCCCTCCTCCATGCCGCAGATAAAGACGGTGGGGAATTCCAGTCCCTTTGCGGAATGCACCGTCATCATGATGACGGCATCCTCGTCGGGATCGTAGTTATCCAGATCGGTCAAGAGGGAAACCTCCTCAAGGAAAGCTGAAAGGGTCGGATTCTCCGCCCGCTTTTCAAACTCAATGAGGGTGGATTTCAGCTCATCGATGTTCTCCAGTCTGCCCTGGCTCTCCATGTCGCCCTTGGCGATGAGAGCCATGCGGTAACCGGAACGGGAGAGCAGTTCCTCATAGAGCTCTGAAGGCAGCGCTGTCTCCGCCATGGCGGCAAGATCGTTGATCATCTGGCAGAAGGCGGAAAGCTTTGCCGCCGCGCGGGAAAGTTCGGGGATCTCCCCTGCGCGGGAAAGCACGTTGAAGATGGGCTCGCCCGCTGCGGCCGCGATCCCCGCCGCGATCTCCATCGTGCGGTCACCGATGCCGCGGGCGGGAACGTTGATGATGCGTCCAAGGCGCAGGTCGTCACTGCGGTTTGCAATAAGGCAGAGATAGGAGAGCATATCCTTGACCTCCGCCCGGTCAAAGAAGCGCAGGCCGCCGATGATGCGGTAGGGAACGCCAAGGCGGGAGAAGGCCTGCTCCACGGCGGCGGACTGGGCATTCATGCGGTAAAGAACGGTGCAGTCGGAGAATTTTCCGCCCCTTGCCTTGGTTTCCACCACTTTTTGTGCAATGAAGGAGGCCTCCGCCTGTTCATCGCGCGCGGTATAGAGAGTGATGGGATCGCCGCCGCGCTTTGCCGTCCACAGATTCTTGCCCTTGCGGCCAACATTGTTTCCGATGATCTTGTTTGCGGCATCGAGAATAAAGCTGGTGGAGCGGTAATTCTGCTCCAGGCGGTATACACGGCAGTTCTTGTTGTCCTCATCAAAGCCGAGGATGTTCTCCACCGTGGCACCGCGGAATCGGTAAATGCTCTGGTCGTCATCGCCCACTACGCAAAGATTACCGTAGCGGCCGGACAACAGGGACGCCAGCCGGTTCTGCGCCTGGTTGGTGTCCTGATATTCGTCGATGAGCACGTAGCGGAAACGATCCTGATAATAGCTGCGGGCCTCGGCATCCGTCTCCAGCAGGCGCACCGTTTCAAAGATGATATCATCGAAATCCAGCGCATTCGCCGACCGCAGACGTTTCTGATACTCGGTATAGCACCGAGCAATGCGCTCCCGGCGAAAATCGTTTCCGGCAGATTCGGCATATTCTTTCGGTCCCACAAGGGCATCCTTGGCGCGTCCGATCTCGTCCAATACCCCCTTCGGGGTAAAGCGCTTGTCATCGATATTGAGTTCCTTGAGCACCGCCGTCATCACCCGGCGGCTGTCATCGGCATCATAGATGGTAAAGCTCTTGTCATAGCCGAGGCGGTCGATATACCGGCGCAGGATACGCACGCAGGCAGAATGGAAAGTGGCTGCCCAGATATCCTCCGCCTCAGGCCCAAGCATCCGGGAAAGACGCTCGCGCAGCTCCCCCGCCGCCTTATTTGTAAAGGTGATGGCGATAATACGCCAGGGCGGGCAGGGATCGTCGGCAAGCAACCGGTCAAGGCGGGCGGGGTCGGGTTCCTGTCCCGCAAGGCAGGACTCCAGATATTCAAAATCGTCATAGGTAAGGTTCTCCGGCACAGGGTCGTTTGCCGGGTCACGTCCCCGTCCGAAACGGATGAGGTTATACACCCGGTGAATAAGC
>JAFYLV010000029.1 GCA_017556885.1 Clostridia bacterium
CGGACGCTTTGATCCTGCTATGCTCGCTTATTCCCCCCAGATCTGGGCTAGCGACAACACCGACCCCATTGAGCGCCTGGATATCCAGTTCGGCACCTCCATGTGCTACCCCGCCTCCACCATGGGCGCCCACGTTTCCGCAAACCGCCGCGCAGGCTACGTCACCAAGGGCAACGTTGCCATGTGGGGTACCTTCGGCTATGAACTGGATCCCGTCAAGTTGACCGACGAGGAGCGCGAGATCATCCGCGGTCAGGTGGAGGATTACCACCGCTGGTACGACCTCATCCACTACGGCGACCTCTACCGCCTCATCTCCCCGGCAGAAAATGAGCGCCGCGCCGCATGGATGTTCGTCTCCCCCGATAAGTCCGAGGCGCTCTTCACCCTTGTCACCACCCGCAGTGTCTTCCGTCTGCCTCTGATCATCAAATTCCGCGGTCTTGATCCCGATGCCCTGTATCATATCGAGGAAACCGACGAGACCCTCTCCGGTGCCGCCCTCATGAACGCCGGCTACTGGTTTATCGATGTTCCCATGGCCGACAAGGAAAGCTATACGCTGCACCTGACACGCATCTAACATTAAACGAACAAGAGAGCCTGCAGGCTAAACCTGCAGGCTCTCTTAATTTCAATTAAAACTCGGTCACCAAACCGTCGTATGTAACCTCAAAGCCGGCGGCACTGGCCTGGGGCTCAAGGGTCTCCCAAAGGACATCTTTACCGTTGTGAGAGAAGTGATTGACAAAGCAACGGGTGTTCTCATCAACCAGTCCCATGCTCTGCAGGCGCTCTCTGCAGCGGATATTGCGGCCAAGGCACATATGAGACCGATAATCAAGGTCTTCCTCCATGCCACCGGTGCAATCAAAGGAGATCATATCAACATGCACAGACAGACCGGAAAGATATTCCCACGTCTCCTCGGGGAATACGCCGCTGTCGTGCGCATACAGAAGGCACTTGCCATCCTTTTCAATGAGATAGATGAAAGGATGATCCGTTCCGTGGGTTGCCTTCAACGCAGTTACTTTGAAACCGGCAATCATATTCGGTTCAAAGGGCTTAATCTCGTGATACTCACCGCGAATCTTGGGATTTGCAAAAATCTCTTCGATCTTGGGGCCAACATCCTCACTTCCCCAGATACGGAAGAAGGGATAATCCTCCGGGGTCTCTGCAAAGGGACGGCGAAGATATGTCAAATCCATCGGAAAAAGGTGATCCTGATGTACATGGGTGATTAGACAGTCTCGAATGACTGAGAGATCCACCCCGTAGGTCAGGCAATGCTGGTAGGTATCCGGGCCGAAATCGATCAGCAATGTATCGTCCAGCAGGGTCTGGCAACGGGTGCGGACGTCCTTTCCTCCCCTTTCACGCACCTTACGGCATACATCACAGGTGCAGAAAATACCGGGGATTCCTTCTGCTGCAGCAGTACCTAAAAACTGAATTTTCATAGATTTTATGCTCCTTCGCTTACAGCAGCTTCACACCGTGATCTGCATACAGTTGGATCGCCTCTTCCGGCCAGACCGAGCTCTGTACTTCACCGATATGCGCACGTCCAAGCAGGAGCATGCACAGTCGGCTCTGTCCGATACCGCCGCCCATGGTAAGCGGAAGTTCGCCTGCAAGGAGAGCTTTGTGGAATGGCAGCTCCGCGCGATTCTCGCACTCAGCCGCGGCAAGCTGACACCGCAGAGAAGCCTCGTCAACACGGATACCCATGGAGGAGATCTCAATACGGCCGTCAAGCTCCTTATGATAATAAACAAGGTCGCCGTTGAGCTTCCAATCATCATAGTCCGGTGCTCTTCCGTCATGGGGCTTACCTCCGGCGAGAGGCCAACCAATGCCGATGAAGAAAGCGGCACCGTGCTCCTTGACAAAGGCAAGCTCTCTCTCCTCCTGGGAGAGGCCGGGATAGAGATCTTCCAGCTCCTGCGTACGAATAAAAGTCACAGACTCCGGAAGCTCTGTCTGTACCTGAGGGAAGAGCCGGCGCAGAACGCCGAGCGTGCGAACAAGGGCGGTATGGATACCGCGGACGGCTTCCTTCAGCGTCTCTTCGGTTCGCTCTTCTCTGGAAATGACCTTTTCCCAGTCCCACTGATCCACATAGACGGAGTGAAGATTATCCGTAGTTTCATCACGGCGGATAGCGTTCATATCCGTATACAGACCGTGTCCCATGGGAAATTCATACTTTCCAAGGGCATAGCGCTTCCATTTGGCAAGAGAATGAACGATCTGGATCTCATGGCCGGGCTTCTCCTTCAGATCGAAGGCGACGGGCCGCTCCACGCCGTTGAGGTCATCGTTGAGACCGGAGCCACGCTCCACAAAGATCGGCGCGGACACGCGGGTCAGGCCGAGGGCACCGGCAAGCTCGTTTTCAAAGGTGTCCTTCGCGACCTTAATGGCCTTCTGTGTGTTGAGAATATCCATATTGGGCTTATAGTTTTCGGGGTAAATATGAGGCATTGGGATCACATCCTTAAATTTCAGAGTGCCAGCTCCATATGCCTGGACTCTGTTGTCATACCGAGGCTTTCATAAAAGCGGATAGCCGCGGTATTGAATTCATATACGTTTAAAAGCACATTATCCGCGCCGATCTCGCGGGCATAGGCAATAACGTGCTCCATCAGGCGGGTGCCAACATGCAGTCCGCGAGACTCGGAGGAGACGCAGAAATCATCCACGTAGACGGTCAGACGGCGACGGAGAACGGAATTTTCCTCCACCCGACGGATCTGCAGATACGCTGTAGCAAGAAGGTTTTCTCCGTCGCGAACACAGAACACGGGCTGATCGTCATCCGCGAGAATCACCCGCAGCGCCGCATCATCATCACTCCTGGTATGGTCGAGCTCGGCGATAAGGAAGCGGAGTACAATCGTGAATTCGGCCGCGCTATGGCGGATTGTGTTGATGTTGCCA
>JAFYLV010000030.1 GCA_017556885.1 Clostridia bacterium
GCAGCAGTTTGTCGCTCTTCTTGACGTTCTCGCAGGCCTTGACCTTCACAGCGCGGAAATCGGACTTGCAGAAGGTGGCAAAGTCCACGTTCTCCTCGGCAAAGGGCTCGATCTCCAGCGCGGGGAGTGCGGACTTGCGGGCTGCCTCTGCAGCAGCCTCAAGCTCGGCCAGCGCCTTCTCTGCGTCAATACGCGGGAAGAGATTTTCGCCCTTGGTGGGAGCGGCCTCCTCGGAGAGTTTGCCCCACTCACCGGCACTTTCCCAGGTGCGGCAGCAGGCACAGGCGCCGATCTGGTCAAAGAGCTTTTCCATGCTCTCGGGCATGAAGGGAGTGAGCAGGATGCCGCAGATTCGTGCGGTTTCCAGCAGGTTGTACATTACGTGTGCCAAACGTGCGCCGTTTGCATCCATATCTTTTGCGAGCGCCCAGGGCATGGTTTCGTCGATGTACTTGTTTGCGCGGGCAATGGTCTTGAAGATCTCCTCCAGCGCCTTGTGCGGAGCATAGGCATCCATAGCTGCCTGATACTTATCGCGCAGAGAGGAAGCCATTTCGATCTGCTCAATATCAAAGGATTCGGGCGCATCCCAGGCTTTGCAGTTTCCGGGGAGCTTTCCGCCGAAATACTTACCGACCATGGCGGTGGTGCGGGAAACCAGATTGCCAAGATCGTTAGCGAGATCGGTGTTGATGGTCTTGATCAGCAGCTCGTTGGAGAAATTTCCGTCGGAGCCGAAGGGGAAGGTGCGCATAAGGAAGAAACGCAGAGCATCCACGCCGAACATCTCGGCAAGGATGTAGGGATCGACCACGTTACCCTTGGACTTTGACATCTTTCCGCCGTCCAGAAGCAGCCAGCCGTGACCGAAAACCTTCTTGGGCAGGGGCTCATTCATGCTCATAAGCATGGCGGGCCAGATGATGGAATGGAAACGGACGATCTCCTTGCCGACGATATGAACATCGGCAGGCCAGAAATCCGCATAGTCGTTGTAGCGGTCGTTTTCGTAGCCAAGAGCCGTAATATAGTTGGACAATGCGTCGACCCAAACGTAAACCACGTGGCCGGGGTCAAAATCCACAGGAACACCCCAGGTAAAGGAGGTGCGGGAAACGCAGAGATCCTCCAGGCCGGGCTTGATGAAGTTGTTTACCATTTCGTGGACACGGCTGCGCGGCTCAAGAAAATCCGTGTTTTCCAGAAGATCCTGAATGCGGTCGGCATACTTGGAAAGACGGAAGAAGTAGGCCTCTTCCTCGGCATCCTGCACCTCGCGGCCGCAGTCGGGGCACTTGCCGTCCACCAACTGAGATTCCGTCCAGAAGGACTCACAGGGCTTGCAGTATTTACCGGAATAGGTGCTCTTGTAAATGTCGCCGTTGTCATAGAGCTTCTTGAAGATCTTCTGAATGGCGGCAACGTGGTAGTCATCGGTGGTGCGGATGAAACGGTCGTTGGAAATGTTCATCAGCTTCCAAAGATCCAGAACACCGCGCTCGCCTTCAACGATGTTGTCGACAAAAGCCTGTGGTGTAACGCCGGCATCGCGGGCACGATCCTCGATCTTCTGACCGTGCTCGTCGGTGCCGGTCAAGAACATGACGTCATAGCCCTGCAGACGCTTGTAGCGCGCAAAGGCATCGGTGGCAACGGTGCAGTAGGTGTGACCGATGTGCAGCTTATCGCTGGGATAGTAGATGGGGGTTGTGATATAGTACTTCGGATTGCTCATAATTTCTTAAAACTCCTGTCGGATGATATATTTGTTACACGCAGAAAAGACCTCGACGCGAATTCTCTCGCGCCGAGGAGCGCATTCGCTCCCGATTCCGTCGGATCTTTACCATGGATAGGTTCCTTTCAAAGCCTTTTTACGCTTGTAAAAGCGGACAAAAGGGTGTATAATAAACGAAGTTAAAAATGCCGGGGCATATTTCTTATATTATAGCCTTTTTTTGCCGAAATGGCAAGGGAAATAGACCCTGACCGCAATATTTTCAAGGAGGACTTCCTTATGAGTGAATGCACCCATAATTGTGAAACCTGCTCCGCAAACTGCGCGAGCAAAAACGCACCCCAGGATCTGACCGAGAAGCTCAATGAATTAAGCTCCGTCAAGAAGGTCATCGCCGTTGTCTCCGGTAAGGGCGGCGTCGGCAAGTCCATGGTCACCAGCCTGCTTTCCGTACTTTCCAACCGCGCGGGCTACCACACCGCCATCCTCGATGCGGATATTACCGGCCCCTCCATCCCCAAGGCCTTCGGCCTGAAGGAAAAGGCCAGCGGCGCGAACAATTTCATCCTGCCCGTAAAGACCAAGACCGGTATTGATGCCATGTCCATCAACCTTCTGCTCGACCGGGACGATGCGCCCGTTGTCTGGCGCGGCCCCGTCATCGCCGGTGCCGTCAAGCAGTTCTGGACGGACGTCATTTGGGACGACGTGGACTACATGTTCGTTGATATGCCTCCGGGAACGGGTGACGTACCCCTGACCGTTTTCCAGAGCCTGCCCATTGACGGCATCGTCATCGTCACCTCTCCGCAGGAGCTGGTCTCCATGATCGTTGCCAAGGCCGTCAATATGGCCAAGATGATGAACATCCCCGTCATCGGCATCGTGGAGAACATGAGCTATCTCGAATGCCCCGACTGCGGCAAGAAGATCTCCGTCTTCGGCGAGAGCCACGTGGAGGAGACCGCCGAGAAGTACGGCCTCGAGGTCATCGGAAAGCTGCCCATCGCTCCCAAGCTCGCCGCCGCCTGCGACGAAGGTATGATCGAGCTCTTTGAGGGCGATTGGCTGGATGCTGCTGCCCAGAAGATTTTTGATCTGTAAGTTTTTATGCTGTTTTTTGAAGCCTCTGCCGTTATCGGCAGAGGCTTTCATTTTCACGCCGCATATGATATAATCAAAAAGAGGTGATGCTGCATGCAATATCTTTGGCTTCTTATCATTCCGGCTGCGTTTCTGCTGCTTATGTATCTCCGCTTCTTTCTGCAGCGCCTGAAGCTGCTTCTCCGCCTGCGGAAGGGAAAAGGGGAGGCAAAAGTCAAGGCCGCATTCGGCTTTTTCCTTCCTGCGGCGCGTCGCAGGGCATACGATCTTGTGATCCTCGGTCAGGATCAGGCTCTCTGTGTGAAGTGTGTCGGCTTGTTTTTGAATACATGTGAGGTGCATTTTCCGGATGAGACAGCCTGGCAGGTGCGCAAGCAGTGGCTGCGGGGACCGTATCTTACCTCCGCATCCCTGGCCCGGGAAAAGGGAAAGTTCCGTCCCATCGGACAGCCCCGAAGACCGGACGGTGTGGAAAATCGCCGGATCTGTCCCGTGCTGCTGCTGTCCCCGGTAAATACGGTGCTGCGGCTGACCGGCCCGGCGGGACGGCTCTGTCCGGGGGATCGCCTCGGCAGATACGTCTTTGCGGACGGCGCATACTTACGGCAGATCGCCGAAGAGATGTGAACAAGTAAAAAGCATCCCGGATTTTTACATCCGGGATGCTTTTTGTAGTTATTCGTTTGTTTCGGGATCCTCCGGTGCAGAAGACTCTGCGGTGGGAACGGTTTCCCCGACGGGGGCTTCTTCCGGAACGGGGGTCTCCTCGTGGGCGGGCAGCTCGTCGCCAAAGATGCGGGCGAAGTCGTCTGCCTCCATCTTCTCATGCTCAAGCAGGAATTTCGCCACGGCGTGGACGGCATCCATATGCTCGGTGAGGATCTCCTCGCACTTCTTGTAGGCGGCGTCGATGATGGCCTTGGTCTCGGCATCGATCTTTGCGGCCACATCCTCGGAATAGTTGCGGGAGGTGGCAAAGTCGCGGCCGAGGAAGACCTCGTCGTGGTCGTTGCCGAAGGTGATGGGACCGAGGGTGTCGGACATACCGTACTTGGTGATCATCTTGCGGGCGATGGCGGAGGAACGGGAAATGTCGTTGGAGGCACCGGTGGAAATATCATCCAGCGTCAGAGCCTCAGCTACGCGGCCGCCGAGAAGAGAGACAATTTCTTCAAACATCTCGCTGCGGCTGGCATAGCTCTTGTCCTCACCCGGCAGGGAGAGGGTATAGCCGCCGGCGCGGCCGCGGGGAATGATGGAGATCTGGTGCACGCGGTCCTGGGTCGCAAGGAAGCGGGAGACCACGGCATGACCGGCCTCGTGATAGGCGGTGAGGCGGCGCTCCTTTTCGGAGATCACGCGGGACTTCTTTTCCGGACCGGCGATGACCTTGATGACGGCCTCGTCGATCTCCGGCATACCGATGGTCTTCTTTCCGCGGCGGGCGGCAAGGAGAGCGGCCTCGTTCAAGAGGTTCTCCAGATCCGCCGGGGAGAAGCCCACGGTAGTCTTGGCGACCACGGAGTAATCCACGGTGTTGTCCAGGGGCTTGGAGCGGGAATGGACCCGCAGGATGGCCTCGCGGGCCTTGGCATCGGGCATACCGATGTAGATCTGGCGATCAAAACGGCCGGGGCGCAGCAGAGCGGAGTCGAGAATATCCGGGCGGTTGGTGGCAGCCATGACGATGAC
>JAFYLV010000031.1 GCA_017556885.1 Clostridia bacterium
AAACTCTGCACCCCATTCCCGTGCCGCGGCTCCCGCCGCGTGGCAGGTCTCCGCCAGAGGATTCTGCTCGATGCGGTCAAAGACCGTATATTCCACCCCGCAGGCGGCAAGGGCGGCTTCCGCATCGGAGAGCGCGCCGCAGCGGCGGGCGGAGGATGCGCCGCAGACGATCATGCAGCGGCGGCCGAAATCCGCAAAACCGGTATATTCCCGCAGACAGCCCGCGCCGCTGAGGATCTTTACGGGGTTATAAAAATTGGCATCCATAAATATAAAACTCCTTTCGGATCATTCGTTTCGATTCTATTATAACACATCCTGCAAACCCGTGCGACGGTTATTTCGGATTTTTCCCGCCGTCCCGTTTGACTTTTGTCCTGCAGTATGCTAAAATGTAGCAAACATGCAGGTATGGCGAAACTGGTAGACGCAACAGACTTAAAATCTGTCGGGATTTCCCGTGCCGGTCCGAGTCCGGCTACCTGCACCACAAAAAAGACCACATTTGTCTACCAGACAAATGTGGTCTTTTTCGAACTAAGTGTGCCTTGCGGCACGATAAGCACACCTTCGGTGCGCGAAGCGATGCCGCGCATCGTGAAGTGCCTGCGGGCGTGAGTGGCACACTTAACTTCACTTTGTGCGAAGCACAATACTTCACAGTGGCATCGCCGCTGCTTCACTTGGACATTGCCCAAACTTCACTAAACATTGTAAATTTCTGTAATTTATGATACAATTAGTTTAGTTGGAGGATTACATATCTGAAGAAAATTACAAGGCGCTTGACTCGGGTTGTACAAGTATTCGTGTTATGCGCATCTCCTCCATCAACACCGCAAAGGAGAACAGCAAGTGATAGATATAACAAATTGGCTAAATTCATTTCAAGGTAAACTGCGCGAAGCCTTTGATGGCCGCGTTTGGTTTGTTGGTTTGCAAGGCAGTTATGGCCGTGGAGAAGCTACAGAAACAAGCGATATCGATGTTGTTGTCATTCTGGATGAACTGTCTGCTGCGGACATCGAAGTATACAACGCAATGCTGGATACACTCGCACACAGGGATGTGGTTTGCGGTTTTCTCTCAGGCAAGAACGAACTTTTGAATTGGGAACCCTCTGATCTGTTTCAATTTTGTTATGACACCACTCCAATCCAAGGAAACCTTAACGAAGTATTATCCTTGATTGATGCGGATGCGGTTAACCGAGCAATTAAAATCGGTGTCTGCAACCTATATCACGGATGTGTTCACAATATGCTCCACGAAAAAAGCGAGGATATTTTGCGAGGCTTATATAAATCTGCTTCTTTTGTAATACAGGCAATTGTATTCAAACAAACAGGAACCTACATCAAACAACAAAAAGAATTGCAATTTTTGGCTTCATCAAACGAAAAAGCAATTATAGATACTTTTGTATATCTTAAAAACGGTGGTATGGTCGATTTTAACAAGATGTCTGAAATGTTATTTGCTTGGTGCAAAGAGCAACTTGCAAACTGCGGATAAGCGCACTACTGTTGCTAACTTTCGCCTCGGCTCTTCTACGTTTAGTTACTCTTACGCAGAGAATAACCCACATTTGTCTAGGACAAGTGTGGGTTGTTTCAACTATGTGTGCCTTGCGGCACGATAAGCACACCTTCGGTGCGCAAACGGACGCATATGAATCAGAAAATATGAACTACACTAGAACTTAATCAAATTTTCCCAGTCTCACATCATTGACAAACGTACAAAGGCATAAAACCCTTTATGCCGAAAACGGTTGAAATCACCCCCCAAATATAGTATCATATAGTTTGTTGTGTATTTTTTGTTTTCTTACTTATGAAAGGGGATCACCTTGCGTATTCGTGAACTGTTTACCGCCCGGGATATGACCCAGGGCACACCGTGGAAGCGCATTATGGAGTTTGCCGTTCCCATGCTTATCGGCAATCTCGCCCAGCAGCTTTACAACACGGTGGACTCCATCGTCGTCGGAAAATTCGTCGGTGACAATGCACTGGCCGCCGTCGGCACCTCTCTTCCCATCCTGAACCTTCTGCTTGCTCTGTTCGTCGGCGTTGCAACGGGTGCCGGAATCGTCATTTCCCAGCATTTCGGCGCGGGCAACCGCGAGGCGCTTTCCCGCTCCATCGGCAACTGCATCACCCTTGCCGGTATCGCCTCCCTCATCATCATGGTGGTGGGCAGCCTTCTTGCCAAGCCCATGCTGGTGCTTCTCGGCACCCCCGACTCGGTGCTGAAATGGTGTACCGACTATCTCGTTATCTTCTTCCTTGGCTCTGCAGGCTTTACCTTCTATAACATTCTTTCCGGTATCCTGCGCGGTCTTGGTGACTCCTTCTCCGCACTGGGCTTCCTGCTTCTGTCCACGGTGCTCAACATCGGTCTGGATATCTGGTTCGTTGCCGGTTTTAACATGGGTGTCGCCGGCGTTTCCCTCGCCACCGTCATCGCCCAGGCCATCTCCGCCCTCTTCTGCCTGTGGAAGCTTCTGCGTATGCGGGATCTCTTCGATCTCAACCTCGCCATGTGCAAGCCCGACCGGGCCATCACCTCCCGCATTATCCGTCTCGGTATCCCCTCCGGTCTCACCCAGGCCATCATGTCCGTGGCAATGCTCGTAGTGCAGTCCCTGACCAACAGCATGGGCGAGCAGATCATGGCCTGCAACGTCATCATTATGCGCGTGGACGGCTTCGCCATGATGCCCAACATGACCTTTGGACAGGCCATGAGCGTTTACACCGGCCAGAATGTCGGCGCAGGTCGCATGGACCGCGTGGAAAAGGGTATCAAGCAGGGCTCTCTCATGGCTTTCGGCACCTCCTGTGCCATCACCTTCGTGCTGCTCTTCTGCGGCCGCTTCCTCTTTGATCTCTTCACCGATACGACGGAACTAATGGATCTCGCCGTTCGGATGATGCGCATCCTTGCCGCCGGTTACATCGCCATTTCCATCACCCAGGTGCTGGGCGGTATCATGCGCGGTTGCGGCGATACCGTTACCCCCATGTGGATCTCCCTGATCTCCACCATCATCCTGCGCATCCCCGTTGCCTATGCCATTGCCTACTTCACCCGTGGTGAGGGCTTCCCCAACGGCCGCCCCGAGGCCATCTTTGTCTCCCTGCTCATTTCCTGGGTACTCGGTGCCGTTATCACCGCCGCCGTCTTCGCACGCGGAAAGTGGCGTACGCAGGCGGCCGAGGTTTCCGCTTTGCGTGCCACCGGCTCCGAAAACTGAGTTTTTTCGCACAATATCAAAACCGCCGACACCGTCGGCGGTTTTTTGTGGACTTGGCGCAGTATTTGCTGTATAATATATACATCAGAAACTGCAACAAGGGGGCGATCTCATGTTTTCCGGTAAAAAATCTGTCATTTTTGACATGGACGGAACATTGATCGACAGTGTCGGACTTTGGAACGAGGTGGATATCACCCTTTTCCGTACCCTCGCTCCCGAAAATCCGCCGGTCATCAACGATCTCCGCGCCCTGCGGGACTCGGTACTGGCATCCGCCGAAAGCGAGCCTTATCTTACGTGGTGTGCCCACGTGGGCAAGCTTTGTGCGTCTTCCCTTTCCGCGGAGGAGATCCACGAGCTTCGCTACCGCATCGCCGGAGAATTCCAGCGCAAATCGGTGCATTATCGCCCCGGCGCAGCAGAGCTCATCCGCGCACTGCATGCCCGCGGCATCACCCTTGCCATCGCCTCCACCACCCGGCGAGCCAATATGGATATCTATCGTCATGAAAACGAAGCCATCCGCACAGAGGCCGATATCGACACCTATTTCACCGCCGTGTATACCTGCGAGGGCATCAAAAACCTCAAGCCCCATCCGGAGGTCTATCTCCGGGTGCTGAACGATCTCGGGCTTTCGGCTGAGGAATGTCTTGTTTTTGAGGACGCTCTCATCGGCGTGGAGGCCGCCCGGGCCGCCGGCATTGAAGTTGTCGCCGTGGCAGAGCCCCATTCCGCCGGCGACCGGGACGCGATCGCCGCCAAAAGTCTTGCGCTTATATCCGATTTCCGCGAACTTCTGCCCCTTTGACGGAGGTGTACGAACATGCTTGCGAGAATTCTTGATTATGATCCCTATCTTGCGCCTTACGCAGAAGAGATCTCCGCCCGTCTGCAGCGCCTTGCAGATGTAAAGAAGCGTATTCTGCCCAAGGGCGTCACGCTCTCCGATTATGCCAACGGACATGAGTTTTTCGGCATCCACTGTACCGGAGACAGCTGGATCTACCGCGAATGGGCTCCCGGCGCCGATGCCTTGTATCTGACCGGCGATTTCTGCGGTTGGGATATGACCGCCTGCCCCATGACCCGGCTTGACAACGGGGTTTGGGAGCTTCGGCTTCCCGGAGCCGATGCACTGCGTCTGGGGCAAAAGATCCAGGCCATTGTTCAAAAGGATGGCGAGCTTCTGCGGCGCATCCCCGCCTATGCCACTCGCGTGGTGCAGGATCCTGAGACCTGTCTCTGGTGCGCTGAGGTGGATGACACCCTGTCCGAAGACTTTGTCTGGACAGACAGCGATTTCACGCCCACACGAAGCCCCTTTATCTACGAATGTCATATCGGCATGGCCCGGGAAGAAGGGCGCATCGGAACCTACGCTGAGTTCACGCGGGATACGCTTCCCCGCATCCGCGATCTTGGGTACAACACGCTGCAGATCATGGCGGTGATGGAGCACCCCTACTACGCCTCCTTCGGCTATCAGGTCTCCAATTTCTTTGCCGCCTCCTCCCGCTACGGCGATTCCCGCGACCTGAAAACCCTCATTGACACCGCTCACTCCTACGGCATTACGGTGCTGCTGGATCTGGTACATTCCCATGCGGTCGGAAACGACGGAGACGGTCTCAACCGCTTTGACGGCACCCCCTATCAGTATTTCCACGAGGGTCCCCGGGGCGACCACACCGCCTGGGGCACCAAGCTTTTCGACTATGCCAAGCCCGAAGTTCTGCACTTTCTCCTCTCCAACCTGAAATACTGGATGGAGATCTTCCACTTTGACGGCTTCCGCTTTGACGGCGTCACCTCCATGCTCTACCTTGATCACGGCCTGGAACGCGCCTTCACCGGCTACGGAGACTATTTCGGCGATAACACCGACCACGACGCCATCACCTATCTGACCCTCGCAAACGAACTCATCCATGAGCTTTGTCCCGCCGCCATCACCGTAGCCGAGGATATGTCCGGCATGCCGGGCATGTGCATTCCCTCCGACGAGGGTGGCCTTGGGTTTGATTTCCGGCTTTCCATGGGCGTTCCCGATCTTTGGATCAAAATGCTGGAAGATATTCCCGAAAAAGACTGGTCCCTCGGCCATCTCTGGTTTGAGCTCAATCAGCGCCGTCCGGGAGAAAAGAATATCGGCTACTGCGAATCCCATGATCAGGCGCTGGTGGGCGATAAGACCATTATGTTCCGGCTTTGCGATGCGGAGATGTACACCTCCATGTCCAAATTCGTCCAGAGCATGACCGTCAGCCGCGGCATTGCCCTGCACAAGATGATCCGGCTCATCACCGCCTCGCTTTCCGGAGAAGGTTACCTGAACTTCATGGGCAACGAGTTCGGGCACCCCGAATGGATCGATTTTCCGCGGGAGGGCAACGGCTGGAGCTACCATTACTGCCGCCGGCAGTGGAGCCTTGCCGAGGATACCACCCTGCATTACTGCGAACTGGCCGCCTTTGACGGCGCAATGATCCGCCTGCTTTCCGAAGCGCACGCACTTTTCGGGCCGGCCTACTGCCTTGCCATCCACGAGCAGGCAAAATTTATCGCCTACCGCCGCGCCGGGCTGACCTATGCCTTCAATTTCCACCCGGAGCAATCCCTGCCCGACTGCTTTATCCCCACCGACGGCCCCGGCACGTGGGAAATTGCTCTGCAGAGCGACGATCCCGCATTCGGCGGCTGGGGAAACATCGACGGCAGCGCCCTTTATACCGCAAAACGTGTGGCCGGAGGTGCCTGGGGCATCCGGATTTATATGCCTGCACGCACGGCCGCCGTGCTCCGCAAACGCTGAAAATCACACTTCACCACAAGACCCCGTACCGGGCTCCGGCGCGGGGTTTTTGTCTTTTTCAACAGCACAATCGTGCTTGCACAAAACACCCGATGTATATTATAATATAATCAAATTCATGTAAAAGGCGGTATTTCACCATGGTCTCCTCCGTTCTTCCCGAAAAGGTTCTGGATATTTTCACCTCCCTCTGTACCATCCCCCACGGCTCCGGAAACACCAAGGCGATCTCCGATTTCTGTGCGGATTACGCCCGCAGCCGCGGCCTTTCCGTGCAGCAGGATGACCACGATAATCTCATCATTCGTCTTCCCGCCTCTGCCGGCTACGAGGACCACCCCACCGTGATCCTCCAGGGACATGTCGATATGGTCTGCGAGAAGGATGCCGACTCTCCCGTAAATTTTGAGACCGACGGCCTCAGGCTTTGCCGGGATGGCGATCTTCTCTTTGCGGAGGGTACCACCCTTGGCGGCGATGACGGCATTGCCGTAGCCATGGGGCTGGCCCTTATCGATACCGATATTCCCCATCCGCCTGTAGAGCTGGTCTTTACCAGCGACGAGGAGATCGGCATGCTCGGCGCCTCCGCCATGGATATGTCCTCCCTTTCCGGACGGATCCTTATGAATATCGACTCCGAGGAAGAGGGCGTTCTCACCGTTGCCTGCGCCGGCGGTGAACGGGTGGATCTCCGGCTCCCCATGCCCCGTTCCGAAGTCGCTTTTGAAGGGCTTCGCGTTACCCTCGGCGGCTTTGCCGGCGGCCATTCCGGCACCGAAATCGGAAACAACCGCGAAAATGCATGTTTTGAGCTGATCAAGCTGTTATTTGCGCTTTCAAAGTCCTTTGATGTCCGTATCTCCGAACTTCACGGCGGAAGTAAAGATAACGCGATCCCCCGGGAATGCGTTGCCGTTCTTGCCGTGGCTCCCGGCGGTGAGGACGTGCTGAATACCATCGGAGAAGAACTTTGCCGGACGCTGAATGCCCACGAACCGGATGCCTTCCTCCGCATCGAAAGAGCCGCGGTTTCCGTCGCCGCATCCGTTGAGGACAGCCACCGCGCTCTCGGGGTGCTCGCGGGTCTTCCCTGCGGCGTGCAGAGCATGGTTCCCGGTCTTGAGGGACAGGTACAGACCTCGCTGAACCTCGGCATCCTCCGTTTGGAGGACGAAGAGCTTCGTGCCTCCTATCTTGTCCGCAGCTCGGTAAACGGCGAGCGCGATGACCTTACCGCAAGACTGACGGATGCCGTATGCGCCGCCGGCGGACATGCCTCCACCTCCGGCCGCTACCCCGCCTGGGAATACCGCCCCGGCTCCCGCCTGCAGGAGATCCTCTCCGATGTCTGGCAGGAGATCTCCGGCACGCGCCCCGAGGTTCTCTCCATCCACGCAGGGCTTGAATGCGGTGTTTTCTCCGGCAAGCTTCCCGGACTGGACTGCGTTTCTTTCGGCCCCAATATCCACGATATTCACACCACCCGCGAGCGCCTGGAGCTTTCCTCCGCGGGTCGCTGCTGGGCACTGATGTGCGAAACTTTGCGGCGTCTGTAAGTTTTTTCTATACACCGTAAATACATCTTTTTTCGCATTTCCGATCACGGATATCTATATTTGTTCCATTTTTTCCTTTTCCATCCGCTTATGTTTGTTGGATATATGAATAATATGTGAATTTTCATATTTTTTTATTCATTCTTTACATTGACATTTTATTCTGTTTCATCTAAAATTATCGTTATACTCTGTTAGTATGTGAAATTATGTCCTGTCGGCCGTCCGGCATACCGGTGCACCGACAGTTTCCGGAGAGGAAGTCTATTTTGAAAAAAACCGAACTTCGCAGTTATGCCCGACTGATCGCCCGGGTCGGTGCCAATGTCCAGAAAGGGCAGGACGTGCTGCTGTACGCTGAGCTGGATCAGCCCGAATTCGTCCGCATCCTCACCGAGGAGTGCTACCGCGCCGGCGCCCGCCGTGTCAGCGTACAGTGGTCCTACCAGCCTCTGACCCGCGTCAACGTTACCCACTGCACCGAAAAGGTGCTGGCAGAGGTTCCTGCCTGGGAAGAGGCCCGCTATCAGCACTGGGTGGACACCCTGCCCGCACGCATCATCCTCCTTTCCGAGGATCCCGACGGTCTGCGCGGCATCAATCAGGCCAAGTATTCCCGCGCCTCCCAGAAGCGCTTCAAGGTCATCAAGCCCTATCGCGATGCCATGGACAACCGCCATCAGTGGTGCATCGCTGCCGTTCCCGGTGTGGAATGGGCAAAGAAGATGTTCCCCGGTCTGCGTAAGAGCGCTGCTGTTGAAAAGCTTTGGGAAGCTATCCTCACCACCTCCCGCGCCGTCGGCGACGGTCCGAAGAACTGGGAGGAGCACAACCGCGATCTCGCAGCCCGCTGCGATTACCTGAATTCCCTCGGTCTTACGGAGCTGCAGTATACCTCCGCCAACGGAACCGACCTGCGGGTCGGCCTCATTCCGGAGGCACAGTTCCTTGCCGGCGCGGAAAAGACCCTGTCCGGTGTGGTTTATAACCCCAACATTCCCTCTGAGGAAGTTTTCATCACTCCCATGCGCGGCAAGGCGGAGGGTATCGTCCATTCCTCCCGTCCCCTGTCCTGGCGCGGTGAGCTCATCGACAATTTCTCCATCCGTTTTGAGGGCGGCCGCGCCGTCGAGGTACATGCCGAGAAAAACGAAGCTCTTCTGCGCGAGCTCATCTGCATGGATGAAGGCGCTCCCTTCCTTGGCGAGTGCGCCCTCGTCCCCTACGCCTCCCCCATCCGGGAGAGCGGGCTGCTTTTCTATAATACTCTGTTTGACGAAAATGCCGCCTGTCACCTCGCTCTTGGCGAAGGCTTTGCCAACTGCATCCGCGGTTATGAGAACCGCACCCTGGAGGAGTGCCGCGAGCTCGGCGTCAACGACTCCGTCATACATGAGGATTTCATGATCGGCACCGAAGACCTTTCTATCACGGGTATCTCCGCCGACGGCAGATCCGTTCCCATTTTCCGCGACGGAAACTGGGCATTTTAAAAAGTATATTATCAATTCGGAGAGGAACCTGTAAAATAATGGATAGTAAAATGGCATTTTATATCGTCAAGCGGCTTCTTCTTGCCGTGCTGACGGTCTTTCTCATCATCACCATCACTTTCTTCGTGATGAAAGCCATCCCCGGCGGCCCCTTCCTCAGCGAAAAGGCCCCCAGCCCCGCAGTCACCGCGATGCTTGAGGCAAAATATGGTCTCGACAAGCCCATCATGGAGCAGTATACCACCTATCTCAAGGGCGTTCTGACGCTGGATTTCGGTCCCTCCATCAAGCAGCGCGGCCGTGACGTTATGGATCTTATCTCCGAGGGCTTCAAGGTCAGTGCAAAGCTCGGCGGTTCCGCCGCTGCGCTTGCCATCGTCATCGGTCTGGTGCTCGGCGCGCTTGCCGCCGTGTTCCATGACAAATGGGTGGACAAGCTGATCATGGTCACCTCCACCGCGAGTGTCGCCATGCCCTCCTTCGTTATCGCAACACTGCTTCTGTACTTCTTCTGCATGAAATTCCAGCTTCTGCCGGCTAACGGCCAGTCTGCCGCCGGTCTCGTTCTGCCCATCATTTCCCTGAGCTTATACCCCATGTCCTACATCACCCGTCTGACCCGTTCCAGCATGCTGGACGTTCTCGGACAGGATTACATCCGCACGGCAAACGCTAAGGGCGTCTCCCCCTCCCGCGTGCTCTTCAAGCATGCTTTGAAGAACGCCGTCACCCCCGTCATCACCTACGCCGGTCCCATGATCGCCTACATTTTGACCGGTTCTCTGGTCGTTGAGCGCATCTTCGCCGTCCCCGGCCTCGGTAAATATTTCGTTTCTTCCATCATCAACCGCGACTACCCCATGGTCATGGGTACCACCATCTTCCTTGCCTGCCTGATGGTCATCATGACTCTGGTCTCGGACATCCTCTACAAGGTGTTCGACCCGCGCGTTGACTTGTCGTAAGTAAAGAATCAGGAAGGAAACGGTTAAACAATCATGAGTGATATGCCCAAAAAGAACATGCTGAGCCTCCAGCTGGACGTTGCCAGCTTTGAGGCCGCCACCGAAGACGAAAAGCGCCAGCAGGTGCGCATGAGAGAGAGCACCACCTTCTTCAAGGACGGTATGCGCCGTCTTGCCAAGAACAAGATCGCCATGATCTGCCTCTGCCTCATCGTGCTGGTCATTCTCATCGTCGCTTTTGTCCCCTCTTTCTATCCCTATGAGTACTCCGATCAGCTGGGTATCACCCCCGGACAGCCCTCGGATGCCAGCTACAATAACCTGAAGCCCTTTGAGTACGGCGAGACCGAGCTTGAGCGCATCGCCGCCGGCGAGAAGATCTTCCCCCATATTTTTGGCACCGATGCCGCCGGCCGTGACTATTGCATCCGCATCATCTACGGCACCCGCATCTCCCTCATCGTCGGCTTCTTTGCCTCCATCATCGTTCTGATCATCGGCGTCATTTACGGCTCCATCTCCGGCTATTACGGCGGCAAAGTGGATATTATCATGATGCGTATCGTCGATATCATCTATTCTCTGCCCGATATGCTGATGATCATCCTCTTCTCCGTGGTCTTCAAGCAGACCCTGGATCCCCTCATTGAGGGAACTGCCCTTGCAAAGCTCGGAAGCGGTATGATCTCCATCTTCCTGGTCTTTGCACTGCTTTACTGGGTCGGTATGGCCCGTCTTATCCGCGGTCAGATCCTCTCCATCAAGCAGATGGACTACGTGCTCAACGCCCGTTCCATCGGCGCAAAGCCCGGCCACATCATCCGCCGCCACATGATCCCCAACTGCATCTCCGTCATCATCATTTCCACCGCGCTGCAGATCCCCTCCGCTATCTTTACGGAGAGCTTCCTCTCCTTCCTCGGACTTGGTGTCGCCATCCCCATGCCCTCTCTGGGCTCCCTGGCCAGCAGCGCGCTGGACGGCATCATCTCCTATCCTTCCCGTCTGATCATCCCTGCCGTCATCATCTGCATCATCGTCCTCTCCCTCAACCTGCTGGGCGACGGTCTTCGCGATGCCTTTGACCCGAAGCTCAAGAAATAAGGGAGGTATGAGTCAATTATGGAACTTTTGAAAGTAAGCGACCTGCACACCAGCTTCTTTACCCCTGCAGGTGAAGTTCGCGCCGTCAACGGCGTCTCCTTCTCTTTGGACAAGGGAAAGGTGCTCGGCATCGTGGGTGAATCCGGCTCCGGCAAGTCCGTGACCGCCTATTCCATCATGCAGATCCTGGCAAACCCCGGCCGCATCGTCGGCGGCAGCATCAAATTCAACGGTGAGGAGCTTGTTGGAGCCTCCAAGGAGACGATGCGCTCCATCCGCGGCAACAAGATCAGCATCATCTTCCAGGATCCCATGACCTCCCTGAACCCCGTTTTCACCATCGGCAACCAGCTTATCGAAGCCATCATGCTCCACACCGACCGCGACAAGGCGCAGGCCAAGGCACGCGCGGTGGAAATGCTGCACCTCGTCGGTATCACCGAGCCCGAAAAGCGTGTCAACCAGTATCCCCACGAGCTTTCCGGCGGTATGCGCCAGCGCGTTATGATCGCCATGGCTCTCGCCTGCGAGCCCGATATCCTCATCGCCGATGAGCCCACCACCGCACTGGATGTCACCATTCAGGCGCAGATCCTTGACCTGATGCGTGATCTGCAGAAGCAGCTGGGCATGTCCATCATCCTCATCACCCATGACCTCGGTGTCGTGGCGGAGATGTGTGACGAAGTTATCGTTATGTACGCCGGCGAGGTCTGCGAGCGCGGCACCGCCGACGAGATTTTCTACAATCCCAAGCACGAATATACCCGCGGCCTTCTCCGTTCCCTTCCCACGGTGGAAGATTCTGACGACCGGCTTGAACCCATCGGCGGAACTCCCGTCGATCTGCTCAATATGCCCGACGGCTGTCCTTTTGCCCCCCGCTGCGACAGGGCTATGAAGGTCTGCCTGAAGTACCGTGCAAAAGAAATGGTCATCAACGACTGCCACATCGCCAGCTGCTGGCAGAATGTGCGCGCCGCCGTTGAAAACGGCACGATGACCCTTGATGAGGCAAAGGAGGCATATGAAAAATGAGTGAGATCATCACCGACGCCCGTCCCAATCTGCTGGAAGTCCGTGACTTAAAGCAGCATTTCAATATTCCCACCGGTTTTCTGAAGTCCCTGCCCCTCAAGGCGGTGGACGGTGTCTCCTTTGAGATCAAGGATGGTGAGATTCTCGGCCTCGTCGGCGAGTCCGGCTGCGGCAAGACCACCGTCGGCCGTTCCATCCTACATCTTTACAAGCCCACCTCCGGCGAAGTCATCTTTGACGGCGAGAAGATCGGCTCTGCCCACTCCATCGCCAATATGCGCCGCAAGGCACAGATGGTCTTCCAGGATCCCTACTCCTCGCTCGACCCCCGTATGACCGTTGCCGACATCATCGGTGAGCCTCTGGATGTTCACAAGATGTATGCCAACAAGGCAGAGCGTGCGGAGCGTATCCGCGAACTCATGAACGTGGTCGGCCTCTCCAGCGAGCATGCCACCCGTTATGCCCACGAGTTCTCCGGCGGTCAGCGCCAGCGCATCGGTATCGCCCGCGCCCTCGCGGTGGATCCCAAGTTCGTTGTCTGTGACGAGCCTGTTTCCGCTCTGGACGTTTCCATTCAGGCACAGATCATCAATATGTTTGAGGATCTGCAGAAGCAGCTCTCTCTGACCTATCTCTTTATTGCCCACGACCTGTTGGTGGTCAAGCACATCTCCACCCGCATCGCCGTTATGTACCTCGGCAAGCTCATCGAGATCGGACCTTCGGACGAGCTTTATCACAAGCCCATCCATCCCTATACCATCTCCCTGCTGTCTGCGGTGCCTGTGCCCGATCCCAACTATGCCCGTTCCCACAAGCGCATCCTGCTTGAGGGCGACGTTCCCAGCCCCCTGCACATGCCCAGCGGCTGCCCCTTCCGTACCCGCTGCCCCCGTGCCACCGCCAAGTGCGCCGAGGTCATGCCCGAGCTGAAGGAGGTCGCTCCCGGACGCAAGGTGGCCTGCCACAACATCTAAAATTCCCCCGCATCCCTATTTTTCGGTATTGATCGGGGACGGTGAAACCCGATACAATATAAATTATTTTGGAGGAAACACAAAATGAAGAGAGTTCTTAGCATCGCTCTCGTCATCGCCATGCTCCTCGGCTGCGTCGCTGCCCTCGCCGGCTGCGGTTCTGCTGAGACCGCGATGACCATCTGCCTCGGTCCTGTCCCCGACACCATCGACCCCGCGCTCAACAGCGCCGTTGACGGCGCTTCCTACATCATCCACCTCTTCTCCGGCCTCGTCGGATATGAGCAGGATGAGTCCGGCAACCTTGTTCTCGTTCCCGGCTGCGCCAAGGAGATCCCCACCGCAGTTGAGACCGCTGACGGCAAGGTTTCCTACACCTTCGTCCTGAAGGACGACCTTAAGTGGAGCGACGGCTCTGCGCTGACCGCTGCTGACTTCGTCTGGAGCTGGAACCGCGCTGCTGACCCCGCTACCGCTGCTGACTACGGTTACATGTTCGACGTCATCGACGGCTATGCCGAGATGCAGGAGATGTACAAGTTCAAGGACGACGGCTCCATCGAGACCGACGCTGACGGCAAGTTCGTCTATGTCGACGGTCGCAAGGAGCTCAATGCTGTCGCTTCTGAGGACGGCAAGTCCATCACCGTTACCCTGAACGTTGACGTTCCCTACTTCATGGAGCTGCTCGCATTCCCCACCTACATGCCTGTGAAGAAGGACATCGTTGATGCCAACCCCGACGGTTGGGCTACCAAGGCCGAGACCTACATCGGCAACGGTGCCTACAAGGTCACCGAGTTCTCCAACGCTCAGCTCGTCCTCGAGAAGAACGAGAACTACTATGACGCCGACAAGGTTGTCTCCGACAAGATCATCTGCGCCTTCAACGAAGATGACGCTTCCCTCCTCGCCAACTACAAGAACGGCTCCTACCTCTTCATCGACTCTGTTCCCCAGGATGAGATGGATGCCCTCGCCAAGGATTATCCCGAGGCTTACCAGGTTGTCGGCCAGCTCGGCACCTACTACGTCAGCTTCAACATGAATGACGTTGCCTTCAAGGATTTCACCGAGGAAGAGAAGGCTAAGATCCGCCTCGCTCTCGGCCTCATGATCGACCGCAACTACATCGTTGAGGAGATCGGTAAGGCTGGCCAGGTTCCCGCTGCCGGTTTCGTTGCTATGGGTCTCACCGAGCCCGATGGCAAGGAGTTCATCTCCAAGAACGGTCCTAACGGCGACGGCGCTGGCTACTACAGCGTTGACAAGGCTGACTACACCGCCAACTGCGACGAAGCTGTGAAGCTTCTCGAGGAAGTTGCTCAGTCCTCCGGCAAGTTCACCGTTGCCGACAAGAAGGTCTCCGGCTTCCCCTCCATCACCTACATCACCAACGAAGGCACCGGCCATGAGGCCATTGCTACCTACCTCCAGGAGACCTGGAAGGGCTACGGCATCGAGACCAAGATCGAGACCCAGGAGTGGGGTACCTTCCTCAACACCCGTAAGAACGGCGACTACTCTATTGCCCGTAACGGCTGGCTCGGCGACTACAACGATCCCATCTCCTTCCTTGATATGTGGCTGACCTCCTCCGGCAACAACGACTGCCAGTTCGGTAAGGGCGACCACGCTACCTACGAAGGCTACACCTACAAGGGTGAGACCGGCAAGACCTGGGCTGACTCCTATGACAAGCTGATCAACGAGATCAAGTCCTCCAAGGATCAGAACCTCCGCTTCGAGCTCATGCACGACGCTGAGGATATCCTCATGTCCACCGGCGCTATCTGCCCCATCTACTACTACACCGATGTTTACATGTGCTCCGAGACCCTGGACGGCTTCTTCTGCTCTCCCCTGGGTTACAAGTACTTCATGTTCGCCAGCGTCAAGGCTGAGTAATCTTTGAAGTTATAAGCACGTATAGGGCGCGGCGTGAGAAATCACGCCGCGCCCTTTTTCTATTCATTCCGAAAAGGATATCCCCTCCGTCATAATACCGAGGTTTCTCTCCCAAATCTCTTCAAAATCGCGGATAGGCAGCGGGCTGATCCCTCGCCCGGCCTCCACCGTATAGCCCGGGCGGTCATATTCCTGAATGAACCAGTCCTTGTAGCCCGCATAAGCGGATCCCTCCGGCGTCGGCTCCAGCGGGTAACCGGATACCTCTGACAGGCGCAGACCCAGCTCCTCTGCCCCCTCCGGTCGGAAATCGGAGAACTGCCAGTAGATGACCTCCCCTTGGGTGTGCCAGGACACCGTGCGGTCAAAATCCTCTGACAGGGACAGCTCGTAGACCGCCCGCGACTCGGGGGCTGACAACGGAGCGGACCCAACGTAGTCCCGCGGCCCCGGTTTTGTGTACCCTTGGGCAAACTTGATCTCCTTTGCCTTCTCCCACAGAGCAGGATACTGCAAATTGAGATCGACCCCCTCGATATTCGCCTTCCAGCCGGCGGGGAACGGGATCCCGGGTGTGCTCAGCATCGCCGCGCGCAACCATTCCGGACTGCCCGGAGAGAAAGCGCCGCATACGAGATCTACCCCGTCGGGATCCACCATGGGAGCGATGACGAGCGTAACCGCGGCCAGCAGTTCTCGCGCCGATCTGCCGCCGATCTCCCGATCAAAGGCTGCCGCTGCGGCATAGCGCTCCGCAAAGCGCATCAACAGCGGTGTCGTGATCCATTCATTTGCGTGGTGCGCGGCATTATAGAAGACCCGTCGGGAACCGAAGCCCAGCGTCAGCCGGGGAAGCTCGCGCCCGAGCACGCTGTGTCCGAAGCTTCCCGTCCGCACATCGGGATATCGCGCCGCAATCCCCTCGATGCAAAGGATAAGCACCTCGTAGGTAAAGGAAATGTCCGTGGGAACCACCTCAAATGCAAAGGGGATGACGATCTCCCCGCCCACCGGCAGATTCGTGGGGATCAGTTCCGGATTTGCCGCGGCGATTGCTTCCACAGAGGTTCCGTAGCGTCGCGCAAGCCGCCAGAACGTGTCCCCCTGCGCGATGCGCACCCGCCGGTATCCCACCAGCCAGGGGCGCAGGGCCGCCCAGGTCTGCACGCCTGCCGTTCCGTCCGCAAACAGACCGGATCGCATTTGAAACCGCCGCACCGCGCTCTCCGTCCGCAAACCATAGATGCCATCCGGTCGATCCGCAAGGTCCCCCGTGCGCCGCAGGCCCTCCTGTAAAAGCTCCACCTCCGGGCCCCGGCTGCCGATATACAAAAGATCCATTCTCTGTCTCCTCCCGTTTTGCACGTTTGCCTCATCTTATGCACAAACAAAGACTTTTGACCCTGTTTTTTAAGGAAAGAGAGATGACAAATGTCAAAATTTGTGTTATACTACATCTGTGTCGCACCCTCCACATGACCGAGGGGCATATTTCCCATCTTTTTAAAGAAAGGTACGGATTTCAGTCTATGTTCGGACGCAGAGCAGACGGAAAAGTCATCAAAGGGCTGAGTGGCTTTTTCAAGGTGATCCCCTACATCATGCCCACCCGCGTGGATGCCACCAACTACAGTGAAATGGACCTCGATTGCCGTCCCATTTCCCAGTATGTCCGTGAAAAAGGCGCAGAGGGCATCAACATCAGCTTCATGAGCGTGCTCATCGCCGCCTATGTCCGCTCCATCGCGGAAAAGCCCGATATCAACCGTTTCGTCGTCAACAAGCGCATCTATGCCCGCAATCACATCGCCGTGTGCTTCGTTGTTCTCAAAGCAGACGGCAACCAGACCGGTGAAGAAACGGTAGTCAAGATCATCTGTGATCCCAAGGATACCGTCTTTGACATCGCCGAAAAGGTCAACCGCGCCATCGATGACAATCGCAAGGCCGGTTCCAACAATGCCACCGACAAGCTGGTCAACCTGCTCTTCCGCATCCCCTTCCTCGCTGGATTCCTCGTTGGATGCCTGAAGCTTCTCGACCGCTACGGTCTTCTGCCCCGTGCCGTCATCAATGCAAGCCCCTTCCACACCTCCATGTTTATCACCAACATGGCCTCCATCAAGATGAATTCCATCTATCATCATTGCTACAACTTTGGCACCACCGGTGTTTTCATCTCCATGGGCACCAAGGTAAAGAAGGAATCCATCCGGCACGACGGCGGCCGCGTTGTCCGCCAGATCATGCCCCTCAAGATCGCCACCGACGAGCGCATCTGTTCCGGCGCCGCCTATGCACATCATTTCTACAATTTCCAGAAATATCTGGCAAATCCCGCCGTTCTCGAAACCCCGCCCGAGACTGTCAACAAAGATCTGAAATAAAGAAAAAAGCCCCTGTTATTTTCACCAGATTGTTTATGGTGAATCTGACAGGGGCTTTTTTTATTCCCCCCTTCTCTCCCTTTGATGAGGGAAAGAAGGGATTGATGGTTTTCTCTCACAATTTCCCTCTTTTTTCTTGCGTCGGGGGCGGGATTGTGATATGCTATCCTTATGAATTTACTTCTGCACAGGAGGATATATCCATGAGCAAAAAAGCCTGGATTTTTCAGGGCGGCTGGAACGGTCACGAGCCTCAGCTGACCTCCAAGCGTTTCTCCGATCTGCTGATCAAAAACGGTTATGAGACCGAGATTTTCGACTCTCTCACTCCGCTGGAGGATGAGGCAAAGGTTATGGAGCTCGATCTGCTGGTCTTCTGTTGGACCATGGGTGAGATCTCCGGCCCGCAGATGAAGTCCGTCTCCAAGGCTGTCGGTGCCGGTGTCGGCCTTGCCGGCTGCCACGGCGGCATGTGCGACTCCTTCCGTCAGAACACCGAGTGGCAGTTCCTGACCGGCGGTCAGTGGGTCAGCCATCCCGGCGGCGACGGCGTTGAGTACACCGTCAATATCTGCCACGGCTCCTCCCCCATCACCGAGGGTCTGGAAGACTTCCCCGTGGCCAGCGAGCATTACTACCTGCATATCGACCCCTCCATCGAGGTTCTTGCCACCACCCGTTTCCCCCTTGTGAATTATTATCACATTTCCAACAAGCCCGTGGATATGCCCGTGGCATGGACCAAGTTCTGGGGTAACGGCCGCGTGTTCTATACCTCCCTCGGTCATCATGATGATGTCTTTGACAAGTCTCCCAACGCCCAGATCATCATGGAGCGCGGTATGCTTTGGGCCGGTGCCGGCAAGCAGTATGCCATTGACCACAACCTGACCACCGAGCGCTTTGAAAACAAGGCGAAGATGTATTGATGGAAGCGCCGATCATTCGCATCACCGACACCCTCGTGCCCGGTGATTGCCCACGCCTTTGCGGTGCCCTTCTCGTGGGAGACGTTCCCGTTCCTGCGGGACTGGATTTCTGTATTTCCGACCGGGAGATCCCCGGTGTTCCCCTCTGCCTTTGCGGCCGGGTGGTGGAATTTCTTCCCGAAGCCCCCACACCGGAGAATCCTGCCCGGCGTTATCGTGCGTTGGTCATCGGCGATTTCGCGCCCGCAGACGAGAGCGAGGCTGCATGGTTTGATGCCCTCTCCCGCGCGGAGCTTTCCGTGCTGCTCTCCCCCATGGCTGACGGCCAGATGGCAGAAACCTGGCACACCCGCGCAGGCTACCACCTCTACGAGGTCTGGAACGACGGCGATATTCTCGCCGGACGGCGCGGTGACGCCCGTTTCGGCTTTGATTCCGCCCTGCGGGCCGCTCATCCCGCCTTTATGATCGCCTCCGGCGAAAACGTCCGTCTGCACCTGGTTGCCGATCCCAACCGTGAATCCGTGCTGCAGGGACTGCGCCGCGGCGCTTTCACCGTCACCTCCGGGGTGGAGCTTCTCTCCGTCACCGCAGACGAGACCCACATTCACATCCGCTGCACCCCCTGCCGCAACATCCGGCTTGTGAGCCTGGACTGCCGCGGCCGCGGCGCAAGAGATCCCGGGCGCAAGGCTCTGATCTGCGAGGCCGACCTTCTCATTCCCGATCGGGCAAAGTTTGTCCGCGTGGAATGTGAGGGCGAGAACGGCACCTTCGCCTTCTCTCAGCCCTTCTTCGTACATTGGCCTTACTCGCCCTATCTGGAGGAAACCTTCTATTCCGCCATCCCCGTGCGGGAGCGCAACTTCCTCTTTGCCGCGGCGGATGTCGCCACCGCCGGCCGTCCCTACCGGCACGACCACGCGCCCCTCTCCCACGGTAATTTCTACAAGGGCAATCTCCACAACCATTCCACCCGTTCCGATGGTGAATATACGGTGGATGAGCTCATCGACTTCTATAAAGCGCAGGGCTATTCTTTCCTTGCCCTGACCGACCACGTAGTCTATATCCGGTCGGATCCCTACCAGCGGCCGGATTTCATCACCCTGTCGGGTGTGGAGGCCGATGCCTGCTCCGGCACCTACGATTACAACACCACCCCCGAAACCCGGCGCCACAACTATCACCTCAATGCCATCCGTACCGACTATTCCGAGGATGTGCGGGAGGCAGAGGACGGATTTATGACCGATACCCTCACCACCAAGGGTGAGCGTCAGGCCTCTTCCGTCCGTAACCGCGTACAGCTTATCATCGATTATTATACGGTGCGCGGCTGCTCGGTGTTTTTGAACCATCCCCGTTGGAGCTGCAACTACGAACAGGATCTTTACGGCTTCCGCAACGTTGCCGGCATGGAGATCTTCAACCACGGCGCCTTCTTTGCGGGAGATGACCTCGGTGAAGATTACTGGCGCTACTGCATTGAGAACGGCATGCACATGTACTGCACCGCGACGGATGACATCCACCATGCAAACGAGCTTTTCGGCGGCTGGATCGTTGTCTCCGCTCCGGAGCTCTCCCGTGCAGCCATCGGCGAGGCCATCCGCAAGGGTCGTTTCTACGCCTCCACCGGCGCCGAGATCCTGGACTGGCGTGCCGAGGACAGCGGACGCGTTACCCTGCGGTGCGCCCCCGCCGAGGAGATCCGCATCGGCGTCATCGGCGGCGACGGCATGACCCTGCGGGGCGAAAACCTCACGGAGGCCACCTTTGATGCCAAGCCCGGCGATATCGTCTATGCCCGCGTACGCGCAAAGAACGGTCTTGCCTGGACAAACCCCATGGAAATCTAAAAAACCATATTCAATCACGGAGGACAACAAAAATGATCAATGTCGGTATGGTCGGCGTAGGTGCCATCAGCGGTATCTACCTCAAGAACATCACCCAGACCTTCAAGGAGATCCGTCTCGTCGCCGTTTGTGACCTCGTCCGCGAGCGCGCGGAGAAGGCCGTCACCGATTACGGCGTCCCCAAGATCTACGACACCATGCACGAGCTCTTTGCCGATCCCGAGATCGACCTGGTGCTCAACCTTACCCGCCCCTACGAGCATTACGAGGTCTCCAAGGCCGCGCTGCTCGCCGGCAAGCACGTCTATTCCGAGAAGCCCCTCGCCGCCTCCCTGGAGGAAGGCCAGGAGCTGGTCGCTCTGGCCGAGGAAAAGGGCCTTATGCTCGGCGGCGCACCTGACACCTTCATGGGCGCCGGCATCCAGACCTGCCGCGAGATCATCGACCGCGGTCTCATCGGTACCCCCATCGGCTGCGCAGCCTTCATGATCTGTCATGGTCATGAGTCCTGGCATCCCGATCCCGCCTTCTACTACAAGTACGGCGGCGGCCCCATGATGGATATGGGACCCTACTACCTCACCGCCATGGTCAACCTGCTCGGCGGTATCCGCAGCGTTTCCGCCGTCTGCAAGAAGAGCTTTGACCAGCGCATCAGTACCAGCCAGCCCTTCTCCGGCACCGTGGTGGACGTTGACGTTCCCACCTACGTCACCGGTATCCTGAATTTTGAAAGCGGCGCCACCGGCACCCTCTTCACCACCTTCGACGTATATTATAAGGGACAGGCCCGATTCGAGATCTATGGCACCGAAGGCACCCTCTTTGTTCCCGATCCCAACGGCTTCGGTGGCCCCGTCAAGCTCCTCCGTCCTGAGGACGGCGAGATCCGCGAGATGCCCCTGCTCTTTGACTACAAGGAAAACAGCCGCGCCCTCGGCCTCGCCGATATCGCCAAGGCCATCGAGACCGGCCGCTTCTGCCGCACCGACTACCATCAGACCTTCCATGTCCTCGAGGCGATGGATGCCTTCCGGAAGGCCTCCGACAAGGGCAAGACCCACCGCCTGAAGAGCAAGTACACCCGCAAGCCCGCCATGAAGCACAACCCCATTCACGGTATTCTGGACTGATTTTAACCAAAAGACAAAAAGAGAGCCTTTCAAAAAGGCTCTCTTTTTTCTTACACCTCGGTCTGCCGCCCGAGAAACGCCGCGGCAGCACCGGCAAGTTTGATCTCCGTCTCCCCCTGCAGGCGCGCGTTTTCATCTCCCACAAAGGCCACACATCCGGTCACATCCCCGTCGCTGATGATCGGCATCGCCGCAAGCACATAATATCCCGGCCGCTCTCCGGAGACGGAAATACGCGTCGTTCCGCCCATCCGGTAAGCCTTGCGATCCGACATAGCTCGGTCCAGCTCCGGTGAAACCGACCGTTCCAGCAGTTCCCGCCGCCCGGTTCCCGCCGCCGCGATGATCCGGTCGCGGTCGCAAACCACCACCGGCACGGAAGTTGTCCGCCAGATGGATTCGCAAAGCCGGGCCGCCGCCTCCGCCGTTTCCCCCACCGGGGAATACTTTTTAAAAACAACTTCCCCGTTGTCACTGGTAAAAATTTCCAGCGCTTCGCCCTCGCGGATCCGCATCGTGCGACGGATTTCTTTGGGGATAACCACACGACCTAAATCGTCTATTCTACGAACTATTCCTGTTGCTTTCATATATTTTACTCCTTTTCTCTACTCTAAAATGTGCCAAAAACCCAGTGTTTATGCGGCTTTTCAGCGTTTTTAATCTTGCTAAAAACGAGTGTGATTTTCCTAGAATTTTAGCGATACACCTCGTGTCAAGTATTCACCAAAAATTCTCTAAAAAAGGAAAAAATCCAGTGTTTATGCGGGTTTAGAGCAACCACACGTCCCAAATCCCCCGATTTGGGAAGACTCGTCGTTTTTGCTTGGTATTAGTATCGCTCTTTTTATGGAAATTATGAGTCTGTTTTCCACAAATTTTTCAAATTATTTAAAGAAAAGGAGAACAGTATTATTATGTATTTAGATGCTATTAGTATAATAACTTAATCAACCAAAAGACGGTGATAATATCACCTCCCTCGCTCGCTTTCTTCCCTTACAACGAAGAAATTAATGCAGTGAAAGAATCATTTAGTGAGTCATCCTTGCCGGCGTAAGATACGCGCACTTTTACATCTCCAACACGAAAACAATACGGATGTTTAATTTGATTTATATAACTTATAATCCTTATAGGATAAGGTTTATTTTTATCAATTTTTACATCGCGTATGTCAACCAATTCTGATATATCGATATCCTTAATATCAATTTCTTTAGCTTTTTCCCAAAGCTCAATTGCTGACAGATATTCTTTATACCATTTGGGTGTTAGCTTGTATTCTTCGCCGTTAATGACAACTTTTCGGTATCCCACTTCATCACCTCCTTTCAGTAAAAAGGCGCCGCTGCGAAGCGACGCCTTGAGAGAATTTATTTTGCTTTTCTTGTTGCCAACCAAGTGAGCAGCATACTAATCGTGCAAATCACGAGGTATACTGCCGAATACACGATTGGAAATGCGGTTACATAAGTAAAGGATGAAAATGCCCAAAACAGACCGGCTACAAGTATAGGCGTAAACCCAAAAAACTTTATGTCCTTACCTGCCAAAACACCGGTCACAATCGATACTATCGGATGCACAACAAAAAACAACATCATCGTAACAAGCATTCCCGCATCAGCTTTAACCGTATTTACAGTTATAAGCGGTATGATTAACATTGCGGTTAAAATAATTGCAACAATTATTATTGAACGTTTAATCTTACCCATAGATCTGCTCCTATCTTATTTTTCCTTTTTCACAAATCCAACAACGGAAAGAGCCAACCCGACTAAACCGATTATAATAACAAAATCCGGTATATTTAACGCTTGCTCAAGTACAATCCCAAAAACCATAATAGCTATTCCAAAGTTAATGAATTTCATTTGATCAGTTTCCTTTCCTACACTTTTTTGATTTAACAAATGCAATAACATTTAAAATAATAGTCATTACACATAGAATAACCGATGCAATTATTACTGCTCTGATTGTATCTTCAATAGCTGCATAATCTCCAAGATTCACTCTACGGCTTATCTCAAACAACTGAACCACAAGAGAAAACGCACAAAGAGCAAAGCTTAAGATAGAGCTTTTATGAGAACAGGTGGGCTTTGCTATTGCAATAGTAGCTATAACCCAAGCACCTATCCCTAAAACAAGACTAATAATATTCAACATGCAACGTGCTCCTTTGTTTCATCGTAATATGCATTGTTTCACTTTGAATGAAACAAGTGAAACGGCACGTAAAATTTACGTGTTATAAATTAATACAGTTTTATTTCATTATTCAAATCCGCATCAAATTCCGTACAGCTTGCAACGGTTTCTTTTTCTACGGCAACAGTCAAGAACCAACCGGCCATAGCTGCATCAACAAATTCTTTACCGGTGGTTTCTACTACATTGATACAGAATGATTTTTCATCCCAACCAACGCTGCCTAAGCCGAAACGGTGTGTGCAATTTGATGCAGAAACATAAACCAGCATCAAGCTATTTTCTTCAAAAAACTTCGTATCGTATTTTGCGGTAGCTTCGTCAAAAGAGGGCACCTCATCCCAACCGCTATCCATTGTCAGTATATCACCAAAAGATTCTTTGAATTGTTTCAAGTCTTTCAAAGAATCAAACTTGTAGAT
>JAFYLV010000032.1 GCA_017556885.1 Clostridia bacterium
ACCGTCAGTCCCGTTTCCCGTTTGACCGTCTGCCGGATATTTTCGGCAATACAAACACCGTCTCCAAAAAGCGCACGGCTGCCCGATACATCCAGAAAACATTCGTCCATACCGTAGGGTTCCACCAGATCGGTATATCTCTCATAGATACGGCGGACAATACGGGAATAGCGCAGATAATCGTCAAAATGGGGCGGCAGGCAAACAAGACCGGGACACAAGCGCCGCGCCTCCCAATTGACCATTCCCGTTTTCACCCCGGCGCGCGCCGCCTCCTGCGATTTTGCCAGCACAATTCCGTGCCGATCCGACTCCGACCCGCACACCGCCACCGGCTTTCCCCGCAAGTCCGGATCCTTCGCGATCTCCACGGATGCGTAAAATCCGTTAAGATCGCTGTGCAGGATACATCGTTCCATTTTATATCACCCCCCCGTTATCGAACATCTGTTCTTTTTATATTATAGAACATCCGTTCGCGTCCGTCAAGAGAGAATCCTTGACTTATCCCATCGAAGATTTTATAATGGATATATGTATTTTCAAACTCCGACGGAGGTATTTCGATATGTCCCGCATTGTTTCGTCTGTTACCGATCTCATTGGCAAAACGCCCCTGCTCTCCCTTTCCCGCATATGCGATGCCCACGGGGTGTCTGCCCGCATCTCCGCAAAGCTTGAATTTCTCAATCCGGCAGGCTCCGTCAAGGACCGCGCCGCCCTCTATATGATCGAGGCCGCTGAGGCCGAAGGAAAGCTCCGTCCCGGCAGCGTGATCATTGAACCCACCTCCGGCAACACCGGTATCGGCCTTGCGCTGGTGGGTGCGCTGCGGGGCTACCGCTGCATCATCGTCATGCCCGATTCCATGAGCATCGAGCGGCAGAAGCTCATGCGGGCCTACGGTGCGGAGGTGGAGCTCACCCCCGGTGCAGAGGGCATGGCGGGCGCCATTGCCCGGGCCGAGGCCCTTGCCGCCGAAATTCCCGGCAGCTTCATTCCCGACCAGTTTGCAAACCCCGCAAATGCCAAGGCACATTACGAGACCACCGGGCCGGAGATCTGGGCGGACACCGATGGAGACGTTGACATTTTCATCGCCGGTGTCGGTACCGGCGGAACCCTTTCCGGAACAGGACGGTATCTGAAAGAGAAAAATCCGTCTGTCCGCGTCGTCGCGGTGGAGCCCGCAGGCTCTCCCCTGCTCTCCGGCGGCACCGCCGGCTCTCACGGGCTACAGGGCATCGGTGCAAATTTTATCCCCTCCCTTCTTGACCGCACGGTCTACGACGAGGTCATCCCCATTACGGAAGATGAAGCTTTTGCCGCCGCACGGGAGATCTGTGTGCGGGAAGGTGTGTTGGTCGGCATCTCCTCCGGCGCAGCGCTCGCCGCCGCCCTTGCTTTGGCCGCAAAGCCGGAAAATGCCGGCAAGCACATTGTGGTGCTCCTGCCCGATACCGGCATGCGCTATCTTTCCACCGATCTGTTTTAAAAAAGCTACAGAGGCAGCCTCAGCGGCTGCCTCTGCCTTTTTCATAGGGAACGGTGTGAATACGCCCGGCCGCATCCCGGTACATATACAGGATATCCGAAATGCGTGCATAGCCCATGGCTTTTACCCGCGAAAGAAGCTCTGCCCGGGTCATTCCCGCTTCCCGAAGTCCCTTTTTATCTGCCCAGCGACCGTTGATGAGAACGGTACAGGGGCCGCTTTTCTCGGAGCTTCGGCCTTTTTTCGGAATGGCAGAGATTTTCCCGCCGGATTCCAACACAACCTCCTCCAGATCTCCGATATCCGGATAGCCAAGCACCCGCAGCTCACCCATCAGTTCCTCCACCGACATCCGCTGCCGCCGAAGTTCCCGCTGGTCGATATGGCCTTTCCGCATAAGGCGGCTTGCTCTGCCGCAAAGAAGCTCCCGCAGGGGTACGATCTTCAGGATGAGGACGGAAAGTCCAACCTCCAGCGCCATCAGCACAGCCACAGGTACAATTCCGTACAGCAACGGGGCTTCCGGATTCTGCAGGGGAACGGTGGCGATCTCGGACACCAGAAAGGTGACCGCCAGTTCCGATGGCTCCAGCTCTCCCACCTGCCGTTTTCCCATCAGCCGCAGACAAAGCACCACCGTGAAATAGAGAACCGCCGTCCGCAGGCACATTTGAAACATCTTCTCTGCCCCCCTTCTTCTCCCCGTAGTATCTGCCACAGGCAACCGAACTATTCTTTGCAGATTTTTTTCATTTACCTCTTGCATTTTTCCAAAAGGTGTGCTATTATATACGGGCTGATTCGAGATATCCGGGTGTGGCGAAGTTTGGTATCGCGCTTGAATGGGGTTCAAGAGGCCGCTGGTTCGAATCCAGTCACTCGGACCAGAAAAAACGACTTGTTCCTGCAAGTCGTTTTTTCTTTATTTTCACTTCTGCCTTCCGTTAGGCAGGTACTTTCAAAAAGGGGTATACCATTATGAAGCAGTTCTTCGCCGAATTCAAGACCTTTATTACCCGCGGCAACGTCATCGACATGGCAGTCGGTGTCATCGTCGGTAGTGCTTTCACCGCCATCGTCACCGCCCTTTCCAACAACATCCTCAAGCCCATCATCAACTGGCTTCTTGCCCTCGTTTTCGGTGCAAACTCCCTCAGCGAGGTTTTCACCTTCCTCAAGCGCACCGAGGTTGACGGTGTTGTTGATCTGGAGCAGTCCATCTATATCGACTGGGGCTCCTTTGTCAATGCCATTATCAATTTCCTGCTGATCGCCTTCGTTCTCTTCACCCTCGTCCGCATCATCAACAATCTCCGCACCGCCCAGGGCGACCT
>JAFYLV010000006.1 GCA_017556885.1 Clostridia bacterium
CCGACTGCAGGCTTAAATGCACCGTAGCCCTTTCCTTCAAACTCGGAAACCGCTGCATCCATGCTGCATCCGGTGGCGGCGCAGTAGATATTCAGCAGGTTTGCAACACCGGGCTTATTTTCCTTGTCATAGTAGACCGGGCTGGCCGCGGTGTCACTGTCGGTGACGGCACGCTTGAATTTGCGCATAATGTCATCGGGAGAATCCATGACGAGCACAGAACCGTTGGCATCCTCCTCGGATTTCGACATCTTACTTGTGGGATTGGAAAGGCTCATGACGCGGGCACCGAATTTCGGTACAAAAGCTTCCGGCATCGTGAATGTATCACCGTAAACACCGTTGAAACGGTTCGCGATATCGCGGCAGATCTCCACATGCTGGGTCTGATCTTCACCGACGGGAACAAGATCGGTCTGATACAGAAGGATATCCGCGGCCATCAGTGTCGGGTAGGTAAAGAGACCGGCATTGACATTATCTGCATTTTTACGGGATTTATCCTTAAACTGTGTCATGCGGGAAAGCTCACCGAACATGGTATAACAATCAAGAATCCATCCCAGCTCTGCATGGGCGGGTACGTGGCTCTGTACATAGAGAATGCATTTCTCCGGATCCAGACCCGCAGCCACATAGACTGCAAGCTGCTCAAGCACACGGCGGCGGAGAATGGTGGGATCGTTACGCACGGTAAGCGCGTGCAGATCCGCGATGCAATAGAGACACTCATATTCATCCCGAAGGCTGACCCAGTTCTTGATGGCGCCGAGATAGGAGCCGAGGGTCGCCTCGCCGGTGGGCTTGATGGCACTGAAAATACGCTTCTTAGGTGCGCTGGTATTGTTTTCCATCGTATATTATCCTCACTTACCGGAAAGATATTCCGCAGCGGTATCGCAAAGGATCTTAATGCCGCGAACAATGTCCTCATCCGAGGGCAGAGAGTAATTCAGGCGGATGCAGGGAGAGATCTTGCTTTCATCTGCAAGGAAAGCGGAGCCGGGAACGACGGCAACGCCGCGCGCGGCACAGAGCTTCGCAAGCTCAGCGCCGTTACCCTTGGGCATGGTCAGCCACATAAAGAGACCGCCCTCGGGCTTTCTAACGTCGAAATAACCGTTATTGTACTTGGAGAGCTCGGAATACATCAGATCGCATTTCTTCCCGTAGAGGTCACAAATACCCTTGATATGAGCATCCAGATCGTATCTTGCAAGATACTCGGAAACAAGCATCATAAAGAACTGGTTAGTGTGAACGTCGGATACCTGCTTTGCCACAACCATCTTATTGATGATCTCCTCCGGCGCAACACAGAAGCCGATACGCATACCCGGAGAAATGATTTTGGAATAGGAGCCTGCGTAGATAACGCGGCCCTTGTCGTCCATACTCTTGATGGTGGGGATGTGCTCCCCGGCAAAGCGAAGTTCGTAATAGGGATTATCCTCAAGGATCATGACGTTATAACGCTCCGCAAGCTCAAGAAGCGCTTTGCGGCGGGCAAGGCTCATAACACCGCCGGAGGGATTCTGGAAGGTCGGTATAACATAGATCATACGGACACGCTTATCCGTCTTCAGGATCTCCTCCACCTTTGCGACATCAATGCCTTCTTCATCCATCGGCACACCGACAAGATTGGGACGGTAGGAACGGATGGCATTGAGAGCTCCGATAAAGCTCGGATCCTCACAGATGACGGTATCACCTTCATTAACGAGCACTTTCGTGGCAAGCTCAATGGCCTGCTGGCCGCCGGAAGTAATGATCAGCCGGTCAAACTCACGGCCGATGGAGAACTTGGCCTTCAGGCGGTCGAACGTCTGCTCGCGCAGGCTGGGAAGACCCTCGGTGATGCCATACTGCAGAGCACCGGCGTAATTATCACGGAAGATATCAGCAGCGATTTCTGCCATGGCAGCTGCCGGGAAAGATGCAGGAGACGGATTACCCGCGGAAAAAGCGATGACATCCTTACCGGCGGTTGCCTTCAGGATCTCACGGATCGCGGAAGGCTGAAGCGCGGACATACGTTCCGAAAAGGTATAATCAAACATAACTGTGCACCTCTGTATATGTGGTCTTTCTTGACTAAATATTATACACTTTTTGTCCGATACTGTCAATCAAAAGCAGCCTTGAATCTTCGATTGCTTATGAAATCAAAATATGGTAAAATATTTCCCAAATCAAGGACAAGGAAATCAACTTACCATGGAATTTGCAAATAAACTGCAGGAACTGCGAAAGAACAAAGGAATTACACAAGATGAGCTGGCTTCGGCGCTCTTTGTCTCCCGCGCCGCCGTCTCAAAATGGGAGTCCGGAAGAGGATATCCCAATATCGGTTCCTTGAAGGATATTGCCACGTATTTTGAAGTCACTGTAGATTCCCTGCTTTCCGGTGATGCGGTGCTTGATCTTGCACAACAGGAACAGAAGCAAAAGTCCGAAGGGATCACGCGTCTGCTATTCTGCACGGTTGACCTCAGTTCGGTACTGCTTTTATTTCTGCCATTGTTTGGCGAAAACACCGGCGGCACTGTTATTTCATCCCCACTCTTTCTTCTGACTTCGATCGCCGGGTATATAAAGGGCCTGTATTCTGCCTGCATCGTATCCGTCGTTCTCTGCGGCTTTCTTGGGTGCATATATTTCAGCCGTCATATAAAAACTGTATCCGTTGCATTGCATATTGCGACTGTCCTGGTCTTCATTCTAAGCCGCCAGGCATATGCCGCCGCACTTACGTTTATTCTGCTTGCGATCAAGTCGGTTATCCTCATTCGGAACAAGTGATACGAATCGTATCATGATGGCAATGGGCCGTTTCTTGCTTATTTGTTATGGGTATCGTATCCTGTAACAAAAAAGGAGATGACGGATATGTCAAGAAAACACACCGCCTGCACGGCATCGATCGTAATACCGATCCTCTTTATTCTATGGACCGTTGCGGTCCGAACCATAGGCCGCCAACCCGTGGGGCCACTGGACTCCACCATCGGACTTTCAAGGCTGAACATCCGTGTACATAATGCCATCGGAGTACACTTGTTTTTATACAACCTGACCGATTTTTTAAGTCTCCTTCCCCTCGGAATCATGGCCCTCAATGCGGTTAACGGACTTATGCAATGGATTCGCCGCAAGGATCTACGAAAGGTTGACCGAACAATAATCGCTCTCGGCCTTCTATACGCGGTCCTTTTTACGGTATTCATTACATTCGAACTCTTCCCTGTCAATTTCCGTCCTGTACTGATCGAGGGCAAGCTTGAAGCATCCTATCCGTCGTCAACGACCATGCTTGCACTGTCGGTCATGATTTTAGAAGTGCAAAAGATACGGCTTACATACCGAAAGACACGGGCAAGGCGGGTTGCGGAAATCGGTCTGCTCACATTCGGTATGTTTATGGTCATAGCGAGAATTTTGTCCGGTGTGCACTGGATTACGGATATTATCGGCGGTTTGCTGATCTGCGGAAGTCTTGCCGCCTGGTATACGTATATAACCGATAAAGGAGCAAGGTGATGAATTCACCTGGCTCCTTTATATAGACATATCATTCCGCATAAATTGCCGATAGAATCGGTGCAAATGCAGATGGGAGCGCATACAAACTCTTCAGTTCATCCGTAGTTGCACAAATAAAGTCCGCAGGCGCAGAATCTGCCTCAGCAATAAAGGCATACATATACCATTCAAGATGGGAAAAAATGTGCCGGCATTCGCAAAACGGGCGGAAAACCAGTTGCCCGAAGCCGAGGTCACGGGCAAATTCCGCCGCGGCATCCGCATCCGCAGCACACTCGCGGGATGGGAATTCAAATAAGCCGGCAAGCAAACCGCTCTTCGGTCTTCGACGGATGACATAGCCGGACGGGGTACGGATAATCAGAACACACCTCTCCTCCACCCGGCGCTCGCGAAGCTTTGAGCGGACCGGCAGTGCATTTGTTAGGCCGAGGATCCGTGCAGTACAGACGGAAGCCGCAGG
>JAFYLV010000033.1 GCA_017556885.1 Clostridia bacterium
AGCAAGGTACTGGCGGGGATCGAAGTGCTCGGGATGCACAGCAAAGTGCTCACGGATGGAGGAGGTCAGAGCGAGGCGGAGGTCAGAGTCGATGTTGATCTTGCAGACCGCGCTTCTCGCAGCCTCACGCAGCTGCTCCTCGGGAACGCCGATGGCACCGGGCATAGCACCGCCGTGGGCGTTGATGATCTCAACATATTCCTGAGGAACGGAGGAAGCACCGTGCAGAACGATGGGGAAGCCGGGCAGACGCTTCTCAACTTCCTTGAGGATGTCGAAGCGGAGCTGGGGCTTGGTGCCGGGCTTGAACTTGTAAGCGCCGTGGCTGGTGCCGATGGCGATGGCGAGGGAGTCAACACCGGTCTTGGTGACGAACTCCTCGACCTCATCGGGACGGGTGTAGGAGGAATCCTCCTCGGAAACGTTGACATCGTCCTCGATGCCGGCGAGACGGCCGAGCTCACCCTCGACAACAACGCCGCGCTCGTGAGCGTACTCAACGACCTTGCGGGTCAGGGCAATGTTCTCCTCGAAGGAGTGCTTGGAACCGTCGATCATAACGGAGGTGAAGCCACCGTCGATGCAGGACTTGCAGATCTCGAAGTCCTCACCGTGGTCGAGGTGGACGCAGATGGGCAGGTCGGTATCCTCAATAGCAGCCTCGATGAGCTTCATGAGGTAAACGTGCTTGGCGTACTTGCGGGCGCCGGCGGAAACCTGCAGGATGAGAGCGGAGTCGAGCTCCTTGGCAGCCTCGGTGATGCCCTGGACAATCTCCATGTTGTTGACGTTGAAAGCGCCGATGGAGTAGCCGTTGGCATAGGCATGCTTGAACATTTCTTTGCTGGAAATCAAAGCCATGATAGTATATCTCCTTTTTTAAAGATTTCTATTCTATATTTTATCACATCCTGCCGTAAAATCAAGTAGAATCCGCATGCGCTGAAAGATTTGTTGATTTTGACAGTAAATTTTACTGTACCCGGAAGCAAAAATATGATATTGTATATACAATATAGTATTTATCTTTCACGGAGGTACCGATACAAATGTCTTCCCCCTTTCTTCCTGCCGACATCCTGCTGCCTCGCAGCGCAGATATGAATAAGTGGGCCTGCGTAGCCTGCGATCAGTATACGTCCGAGCCCGGCTACTGGGCCGCAGCGGATGCCCACGTGGGTGATGCGCCCTCTGCCCTGCGCGTCGTGCTGCCGGAGCTCTATCTCAACGCCGCTGACGTTGCCGCCCGCGAGGAAGCCGTGCTTGAACGCATGGGTGAGTATCTCTCCGGCGAGCTTTTCGACGTGGTAGAAAATTCCTTCATCTTCGTTGAACGCACCCTGCGCAGCGGCGCGCTGCGTCGTGGCCTTGTCGGCATACTGGACCTTGAGGCCTACAACTACGGTGCCGATGTCAAGCCCGCCGTGCGCGCCACCGAGGGCACCGTGCTTTCCCGTATCCCCCCGCGCCTGCGCATCCGCAGCCGCGCAAGCCTTGAGCTGCCCCACGTTATGCTGCTCATCGACGATCCCGAGGATACCGTTCTCTCCGCCGCCGAAAGGTGTGCCGGCGAGACCGTTTACGACTTCCCCCTGATGCAGGATTCCGGTGCCATTCGCGGCCGCCGCGTCTGCGGCGATGCCGCTGCGGAAGTTATTGCCGCCATCGATGCCTTCGGTGATCCCGATGCCTTTGCCGCCCGTTACGGCATTGCCGGCGAGCCCGTGCTGCACATCGCCGTTGGCGACGGAAACCATTCCCTGGCCACCGCAAAGGCCCACTACGAGAACCTGAAGACCGAGCTCGGCGAGGACGCTCTTGACCATCCCGCCCGTTACGCCCTCTGCGAGCTGGTCAACCTGCACGATTGCTCTCTGGAGTTCGAGCCCATCCACCGCATCATCACCGACACAGATCCCGCCGCCCTGCTTGCCGCCTTTGAGTCCGCCTGCGGTGCCCGCCGCGGCACCTCCGAGGGACAGAACCTTGAGGCCGTCATCCACGGTGAGCGCATTGCCTACACCGTGGAGAACCCTGCCGAGCCTCTCTGTGTCGGCACTCTGCAGAAGTTCCTTGACGAATATCTCGCCGGTTCTGCCGCCGAGATCGACTACATCCACGGCGATGACGTCGTGCTCGACCTCTCCCGCGCGGAGAATTCCATCGGCTTCCTGCTGCCCGCCATGGGTAAGGAGGAGCTTTTCCCCGCCGTGGTACGCGGCGGCGCCCTTCCCCGCAAGACCTTCTCCATGGGCGAGGCCGCCGATAAGCGCTTCTACGTGGAAGCCCGCCGCATCGTCCGCTAAACCGTACGAAAGGAATTCACATGGAACAACTTTTATCTAAAAAAGGCTTCATCTGCGATATGGACGGTGTCATCTATCACGGCAACCGTCTTCTCCCCGGTGTTAAGGAATTTGTTGACTTCCTTTACCGCGAGAATAAGAAATTCCTCTTTTTGACCAATGGCTCTGGCCGCTCGCCCCGGGAGCTGCAGCAGAAGCTGGCCCGCATGGGGCTTGAGGTGGACGAAAGCCATTTCTACACCTCTGCTCTCGCCACCGCGAAATTTCTCTCCACCCAGTCCCCCGGCTGTACCGCCTACGTTATCGGTGAGCCCGGTCTTTACAATGCCCTGTACGATGCCGGCATCACCTTAAACGACGTGGACCCCGACTACGTGGTCGTTGGCGAGACGGTCAACTACAATTACGATGCCATCTGCCGCGCCGTGCATCACGTTTTCCGCGGTGCGCGCCTCATCGGCACAAATACCGACCTCACCGCCCCGCTGGAGGAAGGCATCGTCCCCGCCTGCCGCGCCCTCATCGCCCCCATCGAGAAGACCACCGGCGTTTCCGCCTACTACATCGGCAAGCCCAATCCCCTCATGATGCGCACAGGCCTGCGGATGCTCGGCGTACACTCCGACGAGGCCGTTATGATCGGCGACCGTATGGATACCGACATCATCGCCGGCATTGAATCCGGTCTCGACACCGTCCTCGTCCTCACCGGCGTCACCAACAGGGACAACTACCGCCTCTATCCCTACCGCCCACGCCTCATTCTCAACGGCCTCTGCGATATTCCCGGCGGAAAACCCGTAAGCTTCTGATTTGCAGCACAAAAAAATCACCGCTTTCCGAATGGCGGATGTTCAAAACAGCTGCAGTCCCGGTTGCTCTGCCGGGACTGTTTTTATATATTTGACAACGATGCGATGGAATAGAAGAACCCGTTGGATCAACTGAAAGCCTCGACACGCCGGGATGGATTTGTCTGAATGGAAACGCAAAAGCCTTGCTGTCAGACAAGCCTGACAGCATCCTGCATACAATGACAGGCACGCGCGCTACATTTGCGGTATAATACCTACGAAGGGGATGAATTTCATGCAATGGCTTCACAGTATCAATAAGGCAATCGAATATATCGAAGAAAATCTGTGCGAAAACATCACGGTTGAAGATGTGGCTGCCCATGTGTATTCTTCCTATTCCAATTTTGCACGCATCTTCTATCTGGTCACCGGCGTGACGCTGAGCGAATATATGCGCAATCGCCGTCTCAGCATGGCTGGGCGCGAACTGCTGACGACCGATACAAAGGTCATCGATGTTGCGCTCAAATATCAATATGATACGCCGGAAAGCTTCTCAAAGGCCTTTTCCCGCTTCCATGGAATCGCACCGTCTGAAGTGAAGAAAGGCAAAAGTGTGCTGGAATTCTTCCATCCCTTCACAATCAGCATTTCAGTGCAGGGAGGTTACAGCATGGCCAAGAAACTGATTGATGAATTCCATTGGCGCGGAAACGTTTTGCGCAAGGACGAAAACATGAACGATCAGGAGCGGTATGACGAACTCATCAGCTGGGCGCGCAAGGCGCGAGGCAAGAACCCCAACGTATTCGACAAACTGACCGAGTGGCTGCTGGATGATATGGAATGGAGCGAGGAGCAGCTCGCTCAGAACCGACAAATCCTGATGCAGGGCATTCTGGCTCGCTTCAAGGAACAGAACGCACAGCTGCGCATGAGTCTCCTTGAACTCCGCTCCACCGGTCTGGTAAACGAGGCGGTATTCAAGGCGCTTGATCGGTTCGACGAAGAGCTGTCCGGCGTTTCCATCGATCCAAACCTGAAGGACGTCGTGTCTCTCGTATTCAGCGATTTCTCCGTCATGCTGGACAGGAAGATCAGAGAAGTAATCGCAGGCGACAAATCCGGTCCTGCAGGCGTAGATACCATCAGCTTCTATGGCTACATCAACTGCCTGAAGGACTGCGATGCGCAGGTACAGTGGTCGCTGTTCATGCCGGATACGGTCAAGCGACAGCAGAACGGCTTCATGGTGGAGAGTTTCGAATATATCAAGGCGCCAGCCATGCGCTTCATCGGCCGTGAAGGCGCAGACCTTGAGAATATCGAAAACCGCAGGAAGCTCTTTGCGGTACTGGACGGTATGAGCGGTTTCGCTTCCGACATTAAGACCGATATCCTGTTTCTGCACCATCACGGTCAGTGCGTGGACGTCGCCCCTTGGCACATGCTCTGGGGGCGCTTCATGCAGCCAAATACGCCCGCTCCAGATGGGTTTGAGTACATTGATCTCGTTACCGAGAACGACGGCGGAACCGGCGTACCCTATCTGTCTCAGTACGCTTATACTTCCTTCACCGGCGATACAGAAGCCATGCACCGCGAGGAGGGCTACGACGTACACGGCATGTATGACGTAACCCGTAACATCATCCTCGGGCAGGGCGTGATGATCCCCTATCCCCACAAATACTGGACTGCCGAGGTGTTCCTGAACGGCTGCGAAAAACCGGGTTCGGCATACATGTTCAGTGTTGATCTGGATGTACATTGACTTCATTCAAAATAACCACCATATATGGGAACCGGGGTGCGCAAACCATAAGATTATAGAAATTCAAGTTCATTGCGCAGATAAAGGGCGCACTTCTATACACCGTTTCGTGCGGTGCGCATTGTGCGGTTTTGCACCGCACGAAAGGCTCCTCGGCTTGTCAGGCAAGGAGTCGTCCCAAAATCGGTAAATACTGCAAAAAACCGGCCTATGATCGTAACCATAGGTCGGTTTCGCTGTTTTACGAACACTCGCTAAAAAGAAAGCGGTGATTTTTTCGAAATTCAATATCAGCCGACAAACACGTCGTAGATGACGCGGATGGCCTTTTCGTAATGCTCCTCCGCGACGCCGACGATGATGCTCATCTCGTTGACGCCCTGGTCAAGCATAATGATGTTGACACCGGCGCGGCCAAGCTCGGTCATAATGGTGGCGGCGGTGCCGTGGCGCTTTGCCATATTGCGGCCGACGATGGCGATGAGGGCGATATGATCGACAACCTCAACGGAGTCGGTGCTGACCGTCTCCTGCAGACCTCGGCTCACATCCTCATGGGAGAGGCCGTTGAGCTTAGAATCCTCCACAACAACAGACATGTTGTCGATACCGGTGGGGATATGCTCGATGGAGATGCCGTTATCCTCAAAGAAGGAAAGCACGCGGCGAACGTAACCGACGTCGTTGTTCATGAGATTTTTCTCAACAAAGTAGGCACAGAAGCCCTTCTTGCCGGCGATACCGGTGATGGTATAGGGAGAATCCTCCGATGCGGCAGGAAGGATCATGGTGCCGGGAGCGGTGATATCGTTGGTGTTGCGGACGTTGATGGGAATACCGGGCTCCTTAACGGGGAAAACGGCCTCATCGTGAAGCACGTTTGCGCCCATGTAGGAAAGCTCACGCAGCTCACGGTAGGTCAGCTGCTTGATGACCTTGGCTTCGGCGATCATGCGGGGATCGACCATGAGCACGCCGGGAACGTCCGTCCAGTTTTCGTACAGATCAACGGAAGCGCCGCGGGCGATGATGGAACCGGTGATATCCGAACCGCCGCGGGAGAAGGCCTTAATGCGGCCGTTGGGCAGCACGCCGTAGAAGCCGGGGAAAACGTAGTTCTTTCCGTCGGCAACCTTTGCGGCCACAGCCGCGTAGGTCTTATCGCAATCGAGCTTGCCGTTGTTGCCAAAGAAGATAAGCTCGGAGGCATCGGCAAACTCATAGCCGAGATACTCCGCCATCAGAAGTCCGTTGATATACTCGCCGCGGCTGACGATATAATCGTAGCCCGCGCCGCGCTTGACATCGGAACGGATGGTCTCAAAAACCTCGGCAAGCGGGGTCTTGAGGGAGAGGGTCGCCGCGATCTCCTCATATCTTGCACGGATATCGGCGAGCTGGCGGTCAAACTCCGCCTCGCTGCCGCTCTGGCTGAGGGCGATGAGCATATCGGTGACCTTGATATCGCCGGAGAAGCGCTTTCCGGGGGCGGAAACAACAACGTATTTTCTCGCGGCATCGGCAAGGACGATCTCCTTGACCTTGGCAAACTGACCGGCATCGGCCAGAGATGTGCCGCCAAATTTCGCAACAAGGCGTCTGTTCTGCATGGATCTATACTCCTTTAGGAAAATTACTTATTTAAAAAGGCGCAGGGCATTGACGCTGCTTCCAAGGGCACGGAGTTCGGGGAGCGCAGCTTCCATAACGGAATCGGCGATCTCACCGGTGACAAAGGCGAGCGTTCCGGCCTTGAGACCGTCGCAGGCAACGGGGGTAAGTTCGCCGAGCAGAGCAGCGGCCTTCTCCGCCGCACCCTCAACCGCATCGGAGATGCGCAGGCAGAACCGGTTTTTAAGCTCGCCGGCATTACGGACAAAGCCGGGCTTCTCATCGGCCCACTCGATGTACTTGCGGGCATCGAAGTGCTTTGCAACGTCCATGACGTCTGCCACAACGGCACTGGCGGTGGGCAGCTTACCCGCACCGCGACCGTAGAACATGGCCTCATCGATGGCGTTTCCTTCGATCACGATGGCGTTGAAGACATCATCCACACCGGCTATGGGCATACCCTCTGCGATCATGTGGGGAGCAACATAAACAAAGATGCGGTCATCCTCCGTCTTGCGGGCAACACCCAGCAGCTTGACGCGGCGGGAAAGGACCTTCGCACAGAGGATATCCTCCTCGGTGATGGCGGTAATGCCTTCGGTACGGACGAGATCGGGAGAGATATGGCTGCCGAAGGCCAGATCGGAAAGAATAGCGATCTTGCGGCAGGCATCCTTACCCTCGATATCCGCAGAGGGATCCTGCTCAGCATAGCCGAGGCGCTGAGCCTCCTTAAGGGTGACATCAAAGGATACACCCTCCCGGGCCATGCGGGTGAGAATATAGTTGGTGGTACCGTTGAGGATACCGTAAACGGCGGTAATGTCGTTGGCGCCGAGGCACTGGGTCAGGGGACGGATGATGGGGATACCGCCACCGACAGAAGCCTCAAAGAGATAGTTTAGGTTGCGCTCGCGGGCGATCCCGATCAGCTCGTAGCCGTGGGTCGCCACCAGCTCCTTGTTGGAGGTGACAACGTTCTTGCCGGCAAGCAGTGCACGGCGGGTGAAATCGTAGGCCACGCCGACGCCGCCGATGGTCTCGACCACAATCTGAACGTCAGGGTCATTTTCGATGATGGAAAAGTCATGAATGATGCGATCCTCGAAGGGGTCGCCGGGGAAATCCCGCACATCCAGGATATACTTGACCGCGATCTCATTCTTGATGCGGTTTTCGATGCTGGATTTGTTTTTATCAATGACTTCCGCCACGCCGCTTCCCACAACGCCGTAGCCGAGAATTGCAATATTGACCATGATTTTACTCTCCAAATTTATATGATTCGTTGTTTCTTTATTCGCCGGCAAGGATCTCAAGCTTGACAATGCCGGGGATCTTCCGTCCAAGCTCCAGAAGTTCTTCCATGGAGCTGTGCATCTTTCCGGTCCGGACGGAAATGGTAACGGAGGCTCTTCCGTCCACCGGGATGCTCTGATTGATGGTGACGATGTTTGCCCCCGCATCCGCAAAGGTGTTGAGGGTTTGAGAAAGCACACCGGGCATATCCTCCAAAAGCAGCAGGAATGTCACGATACGGTCCGCCCGGGTATCATAGAAGGGGCGGAGAGCATCCCTGTATTTATAGAAGGCGCTGCGGCTGACACCCACCGCCTCGGTGGCTTCGTTGACGCTTTTATACTTTCCACAGGTCAGTCCTTGCTTTGCTTCGATAACTTTGTGCAAAACCTGTGGCAATGCGTCGGCATTCATGATATAATATTGAGGCTTATTCAAGTGTTCGGATGCCTCCTCTCGCCGGAATACCTTGTTAGACGGACAACTGTCTTCTCCGGGTGAACAATATCTTACCATTTTTTCCTTCCATTGTCAATGCCGGAGGCTTCCAAATTCTCTTTTGTTTTCCCCGCATCTCATGTATAATGTAGATAAAGATACTCCGATTCGAAAGGCGGTGACCCCTTCCCGTGCCGACCAACAAGCATCTTCGCTTCATTCTCTCCCTGTTTTATGCCGCTCTCGCGGCAGCGGTGCTCTGGCTCTTTGTGCGCCATGCGCTTTGGCTCTTTCTCCCCTTCCTGATCGGCTTTGCGCTTTCCAGACTGCTTCTGCGTCCGGTTGCCTTCCTCAACCGGCGCTTCCGTATCCCCTCCGGGCTTTGCGCCGCCGTTCTGACGCTTATTCTTTGCGGAGGTGTCGGTACAGGGTTGTATTTTGCCGTCCGCGGCATCATCACCGGTGCGGTCAGCCTTGCCCAGAATCTTCTGGAATTTGTCACCGTCTTTGAGGCCCGTTTTGCCGATCTCGCGACAAAGCTGGAGGGCTTTGAATTTCTGCAGGGACTGGATCTTCGCGACAGTGCCATCTCCGCGCTGAAATCTTTAGCCGGCTCCGGCCTGTCCGACGGACTTTTGTCCGGTGTTCTGCGCACGGCAGGCTCCGTTCCGCAGATCCTGCTTTTCATCGTCGCCACCATTCTTTCCACCTTCTTCTTTGTGGCGGAGGATGCCGCGGTACGCCACTTTGTCCGCAATCTTCTGCGGGAGAAGCTTCACGGCCGCATGCACCAGACCAAGGAGCTCCTTTTCACCGGCCTTTTCGGCTGGCTGAAGGCGCAGGTGATCCTCGGCAGCGTCAACTTTACGGTGCTGACCATCGGCTTCTTCATCATCGGAAATCCCTATGCACCGCTCATTGCCCTCATCATTGCCATTCTTGACGTTCTGCCCGTGCTCGGCAGCGGAACGGTGCTCATCCCCTGGGCGCTGGTCACCCTGCTCATGGGCAATTACCGCTACGCCATCGGCTGTGCGGTGTTATATATTGTGTGTATTTTTGTCCGAAATCTGCTGGAAAGCCGCATCGTCGGTCATCAAATCGGTCTGCATCCCCTCGCTACCCTCATTTCAATTTATGTCGGCTACTGTCTCTTCGGCGTCATCGGCATGTTCTTTGTACCGGTGGTGGTGCTGCTCGTTGTCAATTTCAACCGCTGGGGCTATATCCGTCTTTGGGAAAATGATGTCTCGACAGTCGAAAGCGCAGAAACAAAATCCGCAGAATAATTTTTTATCCAAACAAATACACGGGGCAGGATCAAAATCCTGCCCCGTGTTGTATTATCGCATGGCCTGCTCCCGCAAAAAATCTTCCAGTCTTCGCTTTTCCTGCTTATATTCCTGCATCCGTTCCTCAAGATCGCCGTTGACGCGCTCATTTTTGACGCAGACGGCGATCTTTTCCGTGATCCCGCCGATGGCATTGAGGTTCTTGAGCATGAGCAGTGTCCGTTCCCGCTCCCAGCTCGCGCGGTGCTCGCCCCGCGCCTCCATGCGCCGCAGAAGCCGCTGCACCAGATACAGCAGGATACCTGCCGTGAGGGAGGGAATGACCGCCACCATCAAAGAGTGCAGAATGTTCATTTCTTCTCCTCCACGGTCGCCTCAAAGGGTTTATCCGGCGTCCAGCCCACGGCATAACCGAGTCCCTCACAGATCACCCTGAGCGGCACATAGGTCACCCCGTCCACCGCATAACCAACGGCTTTACCGCCGGGGAAATGCACCTGCATCCGGTCGGCATCGGACAGCTCTTCTGGGACGGCAGGAAGCTCTTTTCGCTTTCCTGCGCGCAGCTCTGCTGCCGTGAGACCGCCGGTGTATTCAAAATGCACGTATTCGCGGAAGTTTTTCCAGTCTCCCGCCCAGGAAAGGCCCAGTTTTTTCCCGATAGCGCCTACCCGGCGCAGAAGCTCCATGTCGTATTCACTGCCTTTGCGGTTGATAAACACGTCAAAGGCAAGCCCAAAGGCGTGGGGGCCGATCTCTTTCACGGCACTTTTCCCGTTTTGGTAACACCATGCCTGGTATTCTGCATCCCGCAGGGTATTGGCAAACCCGAGGGGAATGCCTTCCTTTGCGCATTCTTCCTTCAGCCGCAGGGCGAGATAGCGTACATAGGGCATCAGGCAGTCAAGGCTTCGGGTTTTGAGCATCGCGCTCCCCTCCTCTTGCCGCATCCACGAGCCCCTCGCCAACCACATAGGCCACGAGAGATGCCGCCGCCCACAGGATACAGCTCACCGCCTCCGCCTCGCCGGATGCACCGCAGTAGGTGATGACCGCCGTGACAAAGGAAATCAGTGCCGCCCAGAATTTACGGCTGGTAAGTTTTTGTTTTACCGTTTCTTTCATTTTGTTCCTCCCGTTCAGTCCACAATGAGAACAACGTCGCCCTCCCCAAGCTCGGGGATGGTATCGTTGGATGTCAGAATGCTTATATTCTTCACCGTCAGCGCAGAAGGTGCTCCCGCCGCCACGGTCAGCGATCCGCCCGCCGCCACCCGCGCGGTGCCGGAAAGCACGGCATCCTCTGCATCCGCCTTCTGCAGGGCAAGCTCACCGCGGAAGACGGTGCCGTCAAAGACGAACCGGTAAGGTCTGTCCGCCTTCAGGCAGCCTGCCGGGATGTTTTCTCCGTTGTGCAGACAGAGCGCCGCGGGAGCCAGACCGTCGATCTTCAGCGTCGGTGCCTCACCGCAGTCGGCGTGAAAGAGAACGGTCACCTCCATTCCTCTGGAAAGAGCCGTGACCGAGCGCCCGGTTTCCGCAGTGTACGCCGTGTCGCTGCCGGTGGTAGAAATGCTCAAGGGATGAATGAGCAGGCTGCTCATATGGGCATTGGCCCGCATTTTCAGCGCCTCCGGATTGCCGGAAAGCTTAGCGTCCGTCACCGTGCCATCAGGGATGGTGCCCGCGGCAAAATCGGTCAGATTCTGCGCAAGGTAACACAAAAGCTCCCATATGCTCTTCCCGTCGGTACCCTCAAGATCGGTCAGCGCAGGACTTCCGATGTGTGCCGCGCCCTCCCGCTCCAGCTCTGCAAGCAGGATCTCCGAAATATATTCCCGCAGTTGTCCGTGGAGCAGGTTGAGCATCCTGCGGGTATCCTCCTCGCTATAGGGACGCGTGGGAAAGGTCTCTGCATCCATCCAGCCCCCGCCGGGGGTAAATTCAGGTCTTGTAAATGCCATCGTTTTCTCGTCCTTTCTTTATTTTTCCGTCCGTGCCTCTGCGCCGCAAAGCAATTCCCGAAGCCCCTCCGGCACCCGCACACAGGCGGATCGTACTTCCCGCCGCACTCCGTCCTTTTGGGCATACAGCAAGAACGGATGGTCGAATTCCCGCACACAGCGATACCAGTATCCATCACGGATACCGTCCGTCGGCCAGCTTCCCGCTTCCGCCGCAAATCTGCGCACAAGCTCGCCGGGTCCCGTCACCGTCGGTTTTTCCGTGCGGTAGACGGTAATGTTGTAGTACTGGATATAGTTATCCACGGAAACGGCCCGCGTTCCCATCAGATAGGTGTTGAAATAGGTATATACCGTGTAGTCATCTCCGCTATCGGTGTATATCTTGTAGGTTTTATATTCTCCGGCGGCAGCGAACTTACCGGTCGTTTCATCAAAGGTATAGCTTGCATATCCTTTAAGTTCTCTGGTTGAAAAATGTTGCACACCGACGGTCTCTTTTCTTTCACCGATGGCATAACCGCCGGGCTTCTGCATTACGGTATATTGCTCATATAAGCACGTCCACACCTTCGGTCTCCTTTCTTGCCTCTGCGCCCACCAAGCATTCTACTCGGGGGAACCAAACCCGTTCGCCACGGCCGTCGTTATAACAGAAACGCAAGGCCTCCGCAAGTTTTCCCCGACGGCCGACCGAACCTTCCTTGCCTATGCGGATCACGCGCCCATCGTCGTAGAACTCCAGACAAAACCAGTCGATCAGTTCGTAGAGCTTCGCAAAGCCCCTCAGCCGGTCTGCGCGTTTGATCTCCCGGCGGGCGTCCGCCCGGGCGTTGAGAAGTTCAATGCCGCTGGCCGTCACCACGCGTTCGGGCTCCTCGCCCATGGCACTGTCAAAATTACCTACCGTCCGCTCGATCAGGGCGGTGTAATGCTCTGCCATGGCGGTTCCCTCCGCCGCAGAGCTCATACCGCTGAGACGGCGGATACGGTCAAAGCGCCCCGGCCGCATGGTCACCACGGCCCCCGGCTCGTTGGTCAGCTCCACACCGTCGGCAAGAGCATCCTCCTCCACGATGAGCATATCATTTGCCATAAAAGCACGGTTTTTCTCCGCCGTCATAAGCTCTCTGTCCGCCGCGTCGATGAGGGGCAGAATAAACTCCAGTTCGGATATGTTCCAGATATTTCGTTCATCCCGGATTCGCCAGTACTGCACAAAGGGGAAATTGCGGTTCTGTTCTCCCGTCCGCAGCCAGAAATCGGGGACAAAGCGGATCTCCCGTCCGCCGATAAGCACAGACAGTGCCACCCTGTCCTCCGGCGTACGGAAATAAAACTCCGTCACCGTAACGCAGCCGTCTCCGCCGCCAAAAGCAAGTCCCGGTGCTGCGTTCCCCTCGAGCAACAGCTTTTCTCCTTCTGTTCCGAGGCGCTTAAGATCCGCCGCAAAAGCGCGCCGCGCCTTTCTTCGGGTCATCGGATAGGTGTGGATGAGATATTCGCCCTCCTGGATCTCTCCCGCCGTGGGATCGGGATAAATCTGCCGCGGGTCCACATCCTCCACCCGGATATCGCCGCCGTCGGCGGTGCCGGGATAGGGCAGCCCCTGATCCCAGCGCACCTTCCAGAAAGCATCGCCGTATTTCAGCAGCCGCCGCTCGTTTGCGGTATTGCGGCAATCCAGGCGGTTTGCCTCCGCCACGTACTTCACCGCATATTCCCGCCGCATCGCTTCATCCGCCGCCATGCCGTCATCCCGCGCGGCAAAGCGAAAATCCGGCACCTCCGGCTCAATCTGGGATTCCACATGGATGTAGGCATCGGTAACGCAGAGACCTCCGCCGCCGTTCCGGCAACGGTAATAGTCCTCAAACAGCTCCCATTTGCGCTCCCGTTCCATACGCGCCTCCCGTGCGGCAGCAAAGCAGGTCTCTGCCATACGCTCCCGCTCCCGAACCGCCTCCGCCGCCGCGGTTTTCATCTGTTCCTGCATGATATTCCTCCCCCTTTATCTCATTCTGCGCCGGATCGCAGGCTCTGTTGCACGGATCTGGGTTTGCCGGGCACCACGGCCGCCGGAGAGCTCCGCAAGCCCCTTCTTCCATACATCCCGCAGCCGATCCGCCGCATCCGGATCCTCCTCGGACAATAGCATTGCCGCCGCATAGTAGGGCAGCAGCCGCTGGACACAGACCTCCGTCTCCAGTTCCGTCTCATCCGGCGTGGACATATTGACAGTCGCAGGATATGCACCGTATTCCAGCACGTAAAAGCCCGGATCGGAGCTGGGGATCGAGAGATTTCCGTCCAGATACCAGCGATATCCGCCGCATACCTCTCCATCCTTCGTCACGCGGCCAAAACGGTAATAATCCTCCGGCGCGGGGTACCATGTTGCCCGGCTGTCGGCAGGGATCTCCGCATCGGAGGCAAAATTCTCCGCATACAGTGCCGCATCCCGCACAAGATAACGATATCCGCCGGCAAAACGCAAGCGCAGGCGGCGGGGATTTCCCTCCACCCTGCCGCAGTCGCGCACAAATTCATCCCCCGTCTCTCCGGACAGAGTGCGCAGCACCTGCCAACGCAGCTCACCGCTCTGCTCAAGGTATACCGTAAAGTTTCCCATCACACGGAAGCTGAAGGCGCGCACATCCACCGCCTCCACGATGATATCCTTATCCGCATGGATGCGTATACCGCTGTTTCCCTTCGCCCGGTTCTGGGGCGGGTAGTGGGCGATCTCCCGACGACGCCATACGGGACAGATCTCCGCCGCTGCCCGCTGCGCATCGTCGATCAGCTCCGGCAGCCGCAGCCGCCAGTCCGCTGTATCGCTTTCCGTTTCCGAAAGTTTCTTACCCATGTAGGAATATTCTCCCATGAGTTTCAGTGTCCTTGTTTTGGCCTCACCAAAGGTCATAATTTCTCCTCCTCGTTTATTTTACCTGTCCCACCGTCCGGTACCGGTAGGTGACGGAGCATACGTTCATCTCCCGGTCGGGTGCATCGCAGGAAAATTCCATGCCGAAAAGCATTACACGGCGGCGATGGGGACGCAGGCGCACCGTTTTCTGAAAATTGACTGCCTCCAGCGTAAAATCCGCAAGATCCCAATGGGAAAGATCGAAGGATACCGCCCGGATCTCCCGCTCCATCGGGGTACCTGCCGCCTCACGTTCGGTGACACAGGCCGCCTCCAGCGCGTTGTTGACATCGCCGCGCACCGTTACGTAGGCAAACAGAACGTTCTTGTACCTGTCGGGAAATCCGAAATCCCGCAGCGGCACCCGGATACGGGACAAAAAGCGCTCGCCGAAATCGATATACCGGTCATAGAATCGGCACAGCCGACCGCCGGAGGAATAGTACAGTTCACCGCCGGAGGTGCAGAAGGCTTCCGCCGCAATTCCCGTCCAGCGGTACCAGGCCAGACCGCCCTGGGCCTTTCGGGTATCGGAGGAATGGATGTAAGGCGTTCGCCGGGCATCCCACAGATAGCATCTGCCGTTGACGGCGAGAATGTAGCAGCCCTGCCACTCGCAGGCCGCCGCCCCGGCAAGCCCCGTCTCGGATAAGAGGCCCTTCCGCCGGTCGTTTCCGTCAATATTGCGGCTGATGGGCTGTACGTTTTTCTCCGCAGATAGACTCGTGGACAGAAGCGTACACACACCTCTTGCGGTACTCAACCACACCAACCGGTTGTTGACAAGGCATACCGTATCCGGAGCATCGCAGCCGATGCTTCGGTTGATGGGAGATACGGGAAAGGCATCCGCTCCGTCGGGTCGGTATTCCATGCTCCAGACCTCGCCGGGCTTGAAGATGATCAGCCGGTTATACTGCTCGCCGAAAGCCGTAATATCCTCTGAGCCGTCACCCAGCACCGCCCGGTTCTTCTCCGGTATATAGGTGGGATCCAGCGCCTCGCTCCAAAAATATTCCGATCCGCCGCCGCCTGCAAAAAAGACGCGCATCTCGTTTTCTCCGCCAAAGGAGACCGCCCTGCGGCAGCGCAAAAAATCCGCCGCCCCCACCCCGGGCTCCCGGTGGGCAAGAATCCGCACGCGGTTTTTACCCGCTGCGGGCGGGTTTTGAAAGGTCACGCGTCCCGCCGCCCGATCAAGGGTGTAGTCGCTTTCCTCGGAAAGCTTTCGTCCGTCCACCGTCACCTCCGCACCGGCAGCGGAAAGCCCGCCTGCGGTGAGCTGATAGACAGCGGGCAGCGTTCCGTCACTGCCCAGGGCCGGAGAAAACACGTTGACGTAATCGCCGCCGATGCGGTTGTAATCCTCGCCCGGCTCTCCGCGGCTTCCGTCCGGGCTGCGATCGGTCTGCACCGTTGGAACGTAGGGCGTCACATCTCGCACCTCCGTGCCGTCGTAAACCAAATACTCGCCGCCGCCAAGGAAATAGAGCCGGCCGCCAAACGGGAAAAAGCAGCCCTCGCCGTCCCCCTTCAGCTCCCGCAGATACTCCGCCTCCGTCTCACCCGCCCACAGGGCACCGCCGGCGGTAAAGACACATTTTCCTCCGTAAGGTCTGCGCCACAGGGCGCGGATGGCGCTTTCCCCGGTGTCAAAGACCAGCTCCTGTCCGGGGCGGCGGGCCAGCACATCTCCCCGAAACCACACGTTCTGCAGCTCCGAGCACTGCTCTGCCCCAAGGTTTTCCTCCAGTTCCTCCAGCACCAGTCCTCCGGCACCGGGAGATGCAATGGTCAGCTCCCGCATCCGCCGGTCGGCGGAGCGAAGACCGATATTTGCCGCAGTTGCCATTTTTCCTTCCTCTCCGACGGGATTCCCCGTCTTTTTTCTCGCCAAAAACCCTACCACGGCGCGCTTTTTCCGTCCTGCTGCAAAAAAAGCGCCGCATTACGAGGTAAAGTTCTTTCTTCCCTCTTGAATTCTCCAAGATTATCGTGTAAAATATAGGGAGAATTCTATATTGGAGGATACTAAATATGATTAGCGCCGGCGATTTTCGCAACGGTATGACCTTTGACGATGACGGACAGGTTTTCCAGATCATCGAGTTCCAGCACGTGAAGCCCGGTAAGGGCGCGGCTTTTGTCCGCACCAAGATCCGCAACGTCATCTCCGGTTCCGTGGTTGAGCGTACCTTCAACCCCACCGACAAGTTCCCCGAGGCTTATATTGAGCGCAAGGAGATGTCCTACTCCTACGCCGATGGCGAGCTGTGCTACTTCATGGATGTTGAGACCTACGATCTCATGCCCCTCAACCGCGACACCCTTGGCAACGGCTTCCGCTTCATCAAGGAGGAGCAGGTCGTCAAGATCCTTTCCTACAAGGGCAACGTCTTCGGTGTTGACCTTCCCAAGAGCGTTGAGCTCACCATCACCGACACCGAGCCCGGCTTCAAGGGCGATACTGCCACCAACGTGACCAAGCCCGCCACCGTTGAGACCGGTGCCGAGGTTCGCGTTCCTCTCTTCATCGACATCGGCGATGTTATCCGTGTCGATACCGAGACCGGCGACTACCTCGAGCGTATGAACAAGAAATAATTTTTTCAGGAGGTCTCTTATGAATCTGACTGAAAAAGCTGCATATCTCCAGGGCCTTGCCGAAGGCATGGAACTCGGCGATTCCAAGGAGGGCCGCCTCATCCGTGAGCTCATCTCCATAGTTTCCGAAATGGCTACCTACATCAACGATGTGGACGAGACCGTCATGGAGCTCGGTGACGAGCTGGACGAGCTCTACGATGCCATTGCCGAGCTGGAAGATGAAGCTGAGGACTTCGAGGACGAGGATGGCGACGAGGATCTCTACGAAATCACCTGCCCCGAGTGCGACGAGAAGCTCTTCCTGGATTATGACGAGCTTTGCGAGTGCCCCTCCGTCTCCTGCCCCGCCTGCGGTGCGGAGATCGCCATCGATGTGCCCTGCTGCGGTGACTGTGAGTCCTGCGGCGACTGCGACGAAGAGTAAACCGTTATGACCGATACGCGTTTCCTCCCTATATCCGCGGAGGACATGCGCTCGCGGGGGTGGGATCACTATGACATCCTCTACATTTCCGGGGATGCCTATGTCGATCACCCCAGCTTCGGAACAGCGATCATAGGCCGGCTTGTCGAGAGCCTTGGCTTCCGCATCGCCATTCTGGCCCAGCCGGATTGGCGTTCCTGCGAAAGCTTCCTCGCTCTCGGAAAGCCGGCTTTGGCTGTTTTTGTGTCCGCGGGCAATCTGGACTCCATGGTGGCCCACTATACTGTGGCCAAAAAGCCCCGTTCCGGGGATTATTATTCTCCCGGCGGCAAAGCCGGCCTCCGTCCGGACCGGGCGCTGACCGTCTACTGCCGTATGGCGCGCAAGGCCTTCCCCGATCTGCCCATCATCTGCGGCGGTCTGGAGGCTTCCCTGCGCCGCTTTGCCCATTATGATTACTGGGCCGACCGGGTCATGCCCTCCGTTCTCTCCGACTGCGGTGCCGACCTGCTCATTTACGGCATGGGCGAGCATCCCATCGAGGAGATCGTCACGCGACTTGCCGCCGGCGAGCCCGTATCTTCCCTGCGCGATGTACGCGGTACCTGCTATCTTACCGATGCAATCCCCGAGGCGCCCTTTACTTATCGGGAGTGTTCTCCCTTTGAAAAGGTCTCCGCAGACAAGCTGCAGTACGCCCAGGCGACCCGTATGCAGTTCCGCGCGCAGGATCACACCTCCGACCTTGCCCTTGTCCAGCGCCACGGAAAGCGCTATCTCGTGCAGAATCCGCCCTCGCCGCCCCTCACCGGCGAAGAGCTGGACCGCGTGGCAGAGCTTCCCTACGTGCGGGATTATCACCCCGTCTACGAAGCCGCCGGCGGCGTTCCCGCCATTGAGGAGGTCAAATTCTCCATCACCCATAACCGCGGCTGTTTTGGCGGCTGTTCCTTCTGTGCCATTGCCTTCCATCAGGGAAGACTGGTCACCGCCCGCAGCCACGAATCCGTCCTCCGGGAGGCAGAGCTGATCACAAAGCTTCCGGATTTCAAGGGCTATATCAACGATGTCGGCGGGCCGACGGCGAATTTCCGCGCTCCTGCCTGCAAAAAAGCCCTGACGGAGGGTGTCTGCGCCGACCGCACCTGCCTTGCTCCGAAGCCCTGCCCCGCCCTGAAGGCCGACCACAACGATTATCTTGAGCTTCTGCGTAAGATCCGTGCCCTGCCCGGAGTCAAAAAGGTCTTTATCCGATCCGGCATCCGTTTTGACTATCTCATGCTTGATCCGGATGATACCTTCCTGCGGGAGCTGGTGGAGCATCATGTCAGCGGTCAGCTGCGTGTCGCACCGGAGCATTGCTCCGCAAACGTCCTCGGACTTATGGGCAAGCCGGATTTCTCCGTTTACGAGAAATTTATTGAGCGTTTCCGCCGCGAGACCGCCCGCATCGGCAAAAAGCAGTACGTCGTTCCCTATCTGATGAGCTCTCATCCCGGCTCGACGCTGGAGGATGCCGTCAAGCTCGCGGAATATCTGCATAAAAACGGGCTCAATCCCGAGCAGGTGCAGGATTTTTATCCCACTCCCGGCACCGTTTCCACCTGCATGTACTATACGGGACTGGATCCCCGCACGCTCAAGCCCGTTCCCGTCACGCGGGATCCCCATGAAAAGGCCCTGCAGCGCGTGCTTCTGCAGACCCGCAACCCTGCAAACCATGCCCTTATTCGCGAGGCACTGCAGAAATGCGGCCGTCAGGATCTCATCGGCACCGGCAAGGGCTGCCTCATCCCGCCCCATGCCCCCGGCGGCAAAGCCCGTCCGCCGCGCAAGAGCGGACTCAAACCCAAAAATCAGAAAGGCCGTAAATAATCATGCTTTGGATCGAAGTTTCCATCTCCACCACCTCCGCCGGTGTGGATCCCGTCTGCGACCGGCTCGATGCCATCGGCATCACCGAGCTTGCCGTGGAAGACGAATCGGATTTTCTCAATTTCCTTGAAAACAATCGCAAGCGCTGGGACTTTGTGGATGAAAAGCTCATGGCCTACTTCCGCGGCCGCAGCATCGTAAAGTTCTATGTCCGCGACAACGATGCCGCCGCCCCCCGCATCCGCGATGCCGAGGAGGCCATGCAGTCACTCGCCGCGCTCTTCCCCGTGGGACACCTCGGCAGCCTTGAGTTCTCCACCCGCAAGGTAGACGAGGACGAGTGGGCGGAAAGCTGGAAGAAGTATTTCAAGCCCATCCCCGTGGAGGACGGTCTCGTCATCTGCCCGGAATGGGAGAATATCGCCGATTACCCCGAGTTTGCCGGCCGCAAGGTCCTGCGCATCAACCCCGGCATGCTCTTCGGCTCCGGCTCCCATGATACCACCATGCTCTGCCTCTCCGAGCTGTGCCGCACGGTACAGGGCGGCGAGCAGGTGCTCGATCTCGGCTGCGGCTCCGGCATTCTCGCCATCGCCGCGCTGCTGCTCGGCGCCGACAAGGCATGGGCCTGCGATATCGACCCCGCCGCGGAAAAGATCGTCGGCGAAAACGCTGCCCTCAACAGCATTACCTCCGAAGATCTCCCCACCCTCGTGGGTGATATCACACTGGACGGCGCCGTCCGCCGTTCCCTCTTCTCCCGGCAGTATAACATCATCCTCTCCAACATCGTCGCTGACGTTCTCATCGCCCTCTGTCCCCATATCCCCGCCCTGCTCGCGCCCGGCGCCGTTTGGGTGACCTCCGGTATCATCGATACCCGTCTTTCGGACGTTGAGACCGCCTTTACCGCCGCCGGTCTGCGCATCCGAGAGGTCAAAACCTCCAAGGGCTGGTGCTGCGTCATCTGCGAAAAATAATTTTCCGCTCTCTCTGAATTTTTTTCAAATTCCTCTTGCTTTTTTCAAAACCATGTGCTATAATACTTGGGCGTTCAGACGAGAGCGTATGCGCTTGTAGCTCAGCTGGATAGAGTGACTGGCTACGGACCAGTAGGTCAGGGGTTCGAATCCCTTCAAGCGCGCCAAGCAAAGAGCGATGCCATAGGCATCGCTCTTTGTTTTTTGTTTTAAAAGGGATTCGAACCCTGAGAGGGCTGACGACGTTAAGGAAACAGTCCGGTGGACTGTTTTTAGCC
>JAFYLV010000034.1 GCA_017556885.1 Clostridia bacterium
AATAATAAACCTCACCGAGAATGGCAAAATAATGTGCGTACGTGCGGTCGATATAGCTCCCGTCGGGCTTCTCGAGCCGAACGGTCTTTGTGATGGCGTAGGTTCCGGGGGTAAGCGGTCCGTAAGGCCGAAGCGATCCGGGAAGGGATAGTTTTCCGTTTTCCGGTAGCATATACATAACCAAGTCAAACACGAGCGTATCCAGAGGTATGTAGGGAATGAGTTCGCCATTTTGAATCCGGAAGATCTGAAATTCCGACCCGGTGGAGAGTTTTCCATCCACAGGAACCGTCCCGTCTCTGTACAGATTGATCGTCAGATCATACCCATCGCCCATGATCGTTTCCATCGTGATGCCCCAGGGCTCGGACTCCTGCGATTCCGCCTCCGGCGGGGTGATCTCCCGCAGCCGATAAGCTCCGCGGATGCGGTGCTTTTCCGTTTCGCCTTCGATAAACCAGATCTCTCCGTTTTTCTGCTCCAGCAAATACCGGAAAAGTCCTTTTCCGTAATCATACACAACTACGGTAATGTTGTTGTTTCGCCGCAGGACCCGCGCCTCCGACCGCTTTTCCTTGTCAAAAAGCAAGTCAAAGTTTTCCCGCGTCAGCTCGGTATAGGTGTCGTATTCGCCAAGAAGTTCCGCGCCGAGATAAATGCAGCCGCCTACGTCGGGAACGTACAGGGTGATGCCCGAGAGCTCCTCAAGGATGAGGTCGCTCGGTTCATCAAAGGAATAGCACTTTCCGAGGAAGGAGGCAATGGGACCCACGACAAAGTCGATATATGCCTCATGCTTGGTATCCGGATCATCTGCAAACCAAAAATACTTTACCAGCCGATAATCCCCGGGGATCAACTCAAGACCTTTGAGATAAATTGTATCCGTAAGTTCTCTCCCGGGACTGATCTGAATCTGTGTCAGCGAAAAAAACTTATCCTCTCCGATCTGTTCCTCTCCGCGGAAGATCCTAAATGTTTCACCAAAACATAGGGTTCTGTCCGCGGTTTTATTCTCCCAGCGCACTTCGATGCGGGGATCCCGCCCCGAAAGGGTGTCATATTCATGGGCAAACACAATATTCTCATATTCCGCGCCGCAGGTAAGCCCCGTGATGCCCACGTTATCCGACTGCCAGGGCAAGCTGACCGGATCGGTCAGAAAGCCGACGGCGAGACCAATGCATAGCACAATACCCACAATACTCAGCCAGAAGGCAGGCTTTTTGTAGGAAAGCACCGCCTTCAGGCGGCCGCGCACATCCTCCTCCCCGAAGGCAAGAGGGCAGGCAAGGCTATAGCGGCGGGCACTTGCGGCGAGCAGCGCCTCGGAATAGCTCTTTCGCGCCGCAAGATCCATATCCCGGATGACCCGCGCATCGCAGGCATATTCAATGTCCTTTGCAAAGGCGCAGAAGGCAAACCAGAAGACGGGATGAAACCAGTAGACCGCAAGCAGGAGAAAGCCCAGCGGCTTCCAGATATGATCCCGGCGGGCAAGATGCGCCCGCTCATGCCGCAGTACCTGTGCCGCGCTCTCCTCCGAAATGGCAGAGGGAAGATAGATGCGCGGACGGAACAGACCGAGGATAAAGGGAGTGTCAATACCGTCGCACAGAAGGGCATCCGTCCCGTACGGTGCGGATACGCGTACCCGCCACCGCAGCCGAAGCCACGAAATTGCCCCGTAGAGAAGCATCGCCGCGCCGCCGACAGCCCAGATTACACCCGCAATAAAGAGCAGCACCTGCATGGGATTGACGCTTGCCCCCACCTCCGGTGCCAAAGCGCCGGAAAGGACGGGATTGACCACGGCATTGACCGCCGGGATGCCGCTTTCGATCTCCGGTGTCGGGGAAAGAAGGATCTCCGGCGGCAGGGTTTCTCGGCTGGGAATGAGGCTCAGTGCGCTTTCCAGAGAAAATGGCAGACAAAGCCGCAGTCCAAGAAGCGCCCACATGCCCATGCGGATGCCTTTGGGCAGCCGGGGGAAGATCAGCCGCACGATCAGGATCGCCAGGGCAAGCCAGCCCGCCGAAAGGGCAAGGTTAAAAAGTTCAAGAAAGAGAGCCTGCATGGCTTATTCCTCCGAAAATGTGTCGATCATCCGCCGAAGCTCCGCTGCCTCCTCCGCCGTCAACTTCTTGCGGGAGCCAAAGGCCGCCACAAAGGCGGGCAGCGATCCCGCAAAGGTCTCCTCTACGAATTTTTCGCTCTGCATCGCATAGAATTCATCCCGATCCACCAGCACGGTAACGGTGGAATCCTTCGTTTCAAACAGTCCGCGCTCGTTAAACTTCTTCAAAACGGTGTAGGTGGTGGTGCGTTTCCAGTTCAGCTCCCTTGCGCACAGCTCCACCAGCTGCCGGGTGGTCATAGGCGCATTGTTCCAAACGATGTCCGCAAACCGCGCCTCTACGGTGCCCAGTCTCATATCCTGCATATATCATACCCTCCATACATGATGTGTAATTCTTTTTCTTTAGTCTATCATAAATAAACACAACTGTCAACAACTATCATCTCCACCGGCCATACCGGCGGTTATGACTGTTGTGAAAAAAGCTGCCACCGTTTAACCGACCGGTGACAGCTTTTATTCTTATTTTAATATTTTCTTACTACAGCAGATACGCGGCCAAGGATGGCAGCGCCGCTTCCGTCGATGGGGGAATATTCCGGGTTTTCCGGCAGAAGCCAGACCTCGCCATCCTTCAGGGACAAGCGCTTGCAGGTGGCTTCATCCCCAAGAAGCGCCACAACGATCTCTCCGTTTTCCGCCGTTTCCTGACGGCGCACCACGATAAGATCACCGTCCAGAATACCGGCATCGATCATGGAATCACCGCGCACATGCAGCGCAAAATGCTCACCGCTTCCACCGCAGTCCATCGGTAGATAACCTTCGATATTCTCCTCCGCGAGGATGGGTGCGCCGGCAGCGACGTTACCAAGG